>NZ_JBNQTI010000317.1:0-3772 GCF_050325825.1 Kitasatospora sp. LaBMicrA B282 | reverse complement strand
CGCTGCGGGCCGGGGCCACCGTGGTGGGGGGAACGCCGAGCGCGGCCGGCGGGGGCGCGGCCGCGGGGTTGGGGGCTCGCTCGACCCTGGGCCGGGCGACGGCCGGGCCGGCCTCGCCGGCACCGCCCGAGGGAGCGTCAGCCGCGGCGGCGTCGGACTGCTGCGCACCGGGGCCACCGTCCGCCGGCTCGGCGGTCTGGCGGCTGGCCAGGGAGGGCGACAGGGCCATCCCCCCGGTGGTGCGGAACAGCTCGTCGGCCCCCGGGAGGCTCACTCGACGGGGCGGCACCGGTCGAGCACCTCCCTGGCGAGCTGGCGGTAGGCGGCGGCGCCGACCGAGTTGGTCGCGTAGGTGGTGATCGGCTCGCCGGCCACGGTGGTCTCCGGGAACCTGACGGTGCGCCCGATCACGGTGTGGAAGACGTGCTCGCCGAAGGCCTCGACCACCCGGGCCAGCACCTCGCGGCTGTGCACCGTGCGCGAGTCGTACATGGTGGCCAGGATGCCGTCGAGCCGCAGCTCCGGGTTGAGCCGCTCGCAGACCTTCTCGATCGTCTCGGTCAGCAGCGCCACCCCGCGCAGCGCGAAGAACTCGCACTCCAGCGGCACGATCACGCTGTGCGCGGCGGTCAGCGCGTTGACCGTGAGCAGGCCGAGCGAGGGCTGGCAGTCGATGATCACGTAGTCGTAGTCCGGCAGCAGCGGCTTGAGCGCCCGCGCCAGCGCCGACTCCCGGGCCACCTCGCTGACCAGCTGCACCTCGGCGGCCGACAGGTCGATGTTGGAGGGCAGCAGGTCCATGCCGGGGATGGCGGTCTTCAGCAGCACCTCGTCCGCCGTCAGACCCCGCTCCATCAGCAGGTTGTAGACGGTGACGTCCAGCTCCATCGGGTTGACCCCGAGACCGACCGAGAGCGCGCCCTGCGGGTCGAAGTCGACCAGCAGCACCCGGCGGCCGTACTCGGCCAGCGCGGCGCCCAGGTTGATGGTCGAGGTGGTCTTGCCGACGCCGCCCTTCTGGTTGCACATCGCGATGATCTGCGCCGGGCCGTGCTCGGCCAGCGGCGCGGGGATCGGGAAGTACGGCTGGGGACGGCCGGTGGGGCCGATCCGCTCGCGGCGCTGGCGGGCAGCGTCGGGGGCCAGCGTGGCGGCGTACTCGGGGTCCGGCTCGTACTCGGCGTCCGGGTCGTCGTGGGAGCCGTAGGCGAAGTCCTGGTACCCGAGGCCCTGCCCCGACAGGTCGGCGTCGTAGACCGTGGCCTGGGCGGCCTGCCTGGCCTCGAACGTGCGCACGGCCACGGTGCCGATCTCGCTGGCCCCGACCGTGGAAAGTACGGCCCCGGTGTCGTCGGTCGGCTGTCCGGAGACACGCTCCGCCAGTCCTGGCTGACCACCCCCGGGAGCAAATGTCGACTCATTCACAAGTCGTCTTACCTCCTTGGGCATCCAGGGCATTATGTCGATTCGTCAGCCTGACACCATGCCGACGGTTTGCGACTCTAGGCCGTTTCGGGCGTTCGCAGCAACACAATCCACGGTAGTGGGCCCGATGTGTCGGCTGTCCTACCGGGTTCTGTCAAGGGGCGGGTGACGCACCCCCCGGCGCGTTGACGGCGCCCGGGGGCATGCCGAGGCCCCCGGTCGGCTACCGCCGGCCAGGGGCCATCGGACAGTGTTCAAACAGTGGTGCGGCACCCCGCCGCACTCCCTGTCACGGCGTCAGGCGAGCACGCTCTCCAGCGAGATGGAGGGCAGGCCGAACGCCTCGGCGACCGCGGCGTAGGTGATCTGACCCTCGTGCACGTTC
Source organism: Kitasatospora sp. LaBMicrA B282 (assembly GCF_050325825.1). NCBI lineage: Bacteria > Bacillati > Actinomycetota > Actinomycetes > Kitasatosporales > Streptomycetaceae > Kitasatospora > Kitasatospora sp. LaBMicrA B282. The sequence continues at coordinate 1,962 of NZ_JBNQTI010000317.1, read as the reverse complement.
AGGCCCTTGGCCAGCGCGGCGTCGCGCTGCAGCGCCTCCTTCCAACCGCGGTTGGCCAGCTCGACCACGTACGGCAGGGTCGCGTTGGTCAGCGCGTAGGTGGAGGTGTTGGGCACCGCGCCCGGCATGTTGGCGACGCAGTAGAAGACCGAGTTGTGCACCGGGAAGGTCGGCTCGGCGTGCGTGGTGGGACGCGAGTCCTCGAAGCAGCCGCCCTGGTCGATGGCGATGTCGACCAGCACCGAACCCGGCTTCATCCGGGAGACCAGCTCGTTGGTGATCAGCTTGGGGGCCTTGGCGCCCGGGATCAGCACGGCGCCGATCACCAGGTCGGCCTCCAGCACGGCCTTCTCCAGCTCGAACGAGTTGGACATGATGGCCTTGATCTTGGTGCCGAAGATCCGGTCGGCCTCGCGCAGCTTGTTGATGTCGCGGTCCAGCAGGGTCACCTCGTAGCCCATGCCGATCGCGATGGTGGCCGCGTGCCAGCCGGAGACGCCGCCGCCGATCACCACGGCCTTGGCCGGGTGGGTGCCGGGCACGCCGCCCGGCAGCACGCCGCGGCCGCCGGCCGGGCGCATCAGGTGGTAGGAGCCGACCTGCGGGGCCAGCCGGCCCGCGACCTCGGACATCGGCGCGAGCAGCGGCAGTGCGCCGTTGGCCAGCTGCACCGTCTCGTAGGCGATCGCGGTGGTGCCGGAGGCGAGCAGCGCGTCGGTACCGGCCCGGTCGGCGGCCAGGTGCAGGTAGGTGAAGAGGGTCTGGCCCTTGCGCAGTCGGTGGTACTCCTGCGCGATCGGCTCCTTGACCTTCAGCAGCAGGTCAGCGGTGGCCCACACCTCGTCGGCGGTGGGGAGGATGGTGGCACCCGCGGCCACGTACTCCTCGTTGGGGATCGAGGAACCGACGCCGGCGCCGTCCTCGATGAACACCTCGTGTCCGTTGCGAACCAGCTCATGCACACCGGCGGGCGTGATGGCCACCCGGTACTCGTGGTTCTTGACCTCGCGGGGGATGCCGACCTTGGTCACGGTTAAACACGTCCCTCTTGCCATGGGAGTCCCAACCGGGGGAAGACCGGCGGGTGCCCGCGCAGCACGGCCTCCGACCCGAAGCGGGACACGCGGCACTGCGCGACTAAGTCGAGTGTAATGAAGCCAGGCGGTTTCGCCAGCCTTCCAATGTGAATAAATTTGCCCGCCGCATTGGCAGATTCGTAGGCTTGCCGCAGAACCTTCCTGGCAAACTGCCGCACAACCGGCGAACTTCCCATAGCTCCCATACCGCACCGCAAGATCATCTGCCGGTCGGAATCCGGCAACCTCGGCTAAACCAGGGCGACAGCCCCCGGTCGGCCCGCGGCCACCTCGGCGAAGCCGCCACGAAGCCCCCACGGACACCCCGCGGACGCCCCCCGGGGGAACGCCCGGGAGCCCGCGGCCCACGGCCTCAGCCGCGGCCGCCGAGCCGTTCCAGGGCCGTCGCCACCACCGCCGCGCCGCGCTCGTCACCCAACCGGCGCAGCAGGGTGAGCGCGTCCCGGTACTCCCGGGCCGCCTCCTCGAACCGGCGCTGCGCACCGTGCGCCTCCGCCAGCCGGGCCAGCAGCCGGGCCTCGGCGGCCGGGTCGTCCTGGCCGCGGCGCAGCGCCAGCGCCCGGCCGTAGCTGTCGGCGGCGCGCACCGGGTCGCCCAGCGCCCGGTGGCACCCCGCCACCCCCTCCAGGGCGCGGGCCGCCACCGGCTCGTCGCGGGCCGTCCGGCTGTGCGCCAGCGCGGCCCGGTAGTGCTCCACCGCCGGCTGCCAGTCGCCGGCCGCCACCCGCAGCTCGGCCAGGTTGAGCAGGGCGGCGGCCGCCCGCCGCGGTGCGCCCTGGCGCTCGGCGCAGGTCAGCACCAGGCGGTGCAGGCGGTAGGCGTCGGCGGCCGGCAGCCCGCCCGCGGCGCCGTCGGCCGCCGGCAG
>NZ_JBNQTI010000316.1:0-3794 GCF_050325825.1 Kitasatospora sp. LaBMicrA B282 | reverse complement strand
GGCCGGGGCGCTCGGCGCGCCGGCCCGGACCAGCCGCCGGGCGTGCAGCCCGCCGGCGCGGACGGCCAGCTCCTGCTCGGTGCCGTCGGTGAGCGCGGCGGCCAGCCGGGCCAGCGCGGCCGGGTCGGGCGCGGTGGGGAGGTCGACCAGCCCGCCCCAGCGGTCGGGGTACTCGGCCGCCAGCACCGGGCCGAGACCCCAGAGCAGCGCCTGCCCGGCCGCGGTCACCCGGTCCGCGGTGCCGTCCACCGCCACGGCGCCGCAGGTGAGCAGGTGCAGCGGCACGGTCAGACCGGCGTCGCCCAGCGCCTGGGCCAGCGTGACGGTGGCGGTGAGCGTGCCGACCTCGGCCGCCTCGCCGGCGGTGCAGCCGAGCAGCGAGAGCACGCCGGTGACGGTGGTCGACTCGGCTGCGGCGCGCAGGAGTTCGGCGAGGGCGGCGCGCTCGACCGGCTGCGGACCGAGGACCAGCGGCACGGTCGGCAGTCCGGCCGCCGTCAGGGCGTCGGTGACCGCGCCGGTCAGCGCGTGGTCGGCGAGCTCGGCGGGCAGCACCAGCAGCCGGCTGCCGTCGGCCGCGGCGGCCGGACGGGCTGCCGGGGCCGACTGCCGCCAGCGGAGCTGGTAGCGCCAGCCGTCGGCCGCGGTGCGTTCCTGCTGCCGGCGGCGGTAGGCGGCCAGCGCGGGCAGCACCGAGTCGAGCTGGGCCGGGTCCAGACCGAGCGAGGTGGCCAGTGCCGGCAGGTCGTCCTGCTCCACCGCCTGCCAGAACTCCCGGTCGGCCGAGGGCGCTTCGGCCTCGGGGGCGTCCAGCCAGTACCGGCGGCGCTGGAACGCGTAGGTGGGCAGCTCGGCCCGGCGGGTGCCGGCCGGCAGCGGCCAGTGCACCGGCGCGCCGGCGACCTGGAGTTCGGCGGCCGAGGCCAGGAAGCGGTGCAGGCCGCCCTCGTCGCGCCGCAGCGTGCCGGTGACCAGCGCCTCGGGGGCGGTCTCCTGCACCGCGGCGGTGAGCACGGGGTGCGGGCTGACCTCGACCAGGACGCCGTGCCCGGTCTCGGCCAACAGCCGGGTGGTGGCCTCGAACTCGACGGTGCTGCGCAGGTTGCGGTACCAGTAGGCGGCGTCCAGGCCGGTGGTGTCGAAGCGCTCCACGGTGACGCTGGAGTAGAACGGCACGGTCGCGGCGCGCGGGGTGATCGGGGCCAGCAGGTCGAGGAGTTCGGCCTGGAGCTGCTCGACGTGGGCGGAGTGCGAGGCGAAGTCCACCGGGATCCGGCGGGCCCGGACCTCCTCGGCGGCGCAGGTCGCCAGCAGCTCCTCCAGCGCGTCGTTGTCGCCGGAGACCACGATCGACCCGGGACCGTTGATCGCGGCCACCGAGAGCCGACCGTCCCAGTCGGCCACCCGCTCGGCGGGCAGCGCGGTGGAGACCATGCCACCACGCCCGGCGATCGCCCTGATCGCCTTGCTGCGCAGCGCCACCACCCGGGCGCCGTCCTCGAGCGAGAGTGCGCCCGCGACCACGGCGGCGGCGATCTCGCCCTGGCTGTGGCCGACCACGGCGGCGGGCCGCACCCCGACCGAGCGCCACAGCTCGGCCAGCGAGACCATCACCGCCCAGAGCACCGGCTGCACCACGTCGACCCGGTCCAGCCAGTCGCTCTTGCCGAGCACCTCCAGCAGCGACCAGTCGGTGAACGGCGCCAGCGCGCGGTCGCACGCGGCCATCCGGTCGCGGAACGCCGGTGCGGTGGCGAGCAGTTCGCCGGCCATGCCGGCCCACTGCGAGCCCTGCCCGGCGAAGACGAAGACCAGCTTGCCGCGGCTCGCGGCGGTGCCCTCGACCAGCCCGGGCGCCGGCGTGCCCGCGGCCAGCGCGGCGAGCGAGGCCAGCAGTTCCTCGCGGTCGGCGCCCACCAGCACGGCCCGCCGCTCGAGCGCGGCGCGCCCGGTGGCCAGGGTGCGGGCCACCTCGGCGGGGCGCAGCTCGGGGTGGGCGGCCAGGTGGGCACCGAGCTTGGCGGCCTGGGCGCGCAGTGCCTGGGTATCGCGGCCGGAGAGCGGCCAGGCGGTCGCCGGCTGCGGGGCCGGGGCGGCGGGCTGCTCCGGCTGCTCGGCCGGGTCGGCCTGCTCCAGGATCACGTGCGCGTTGGTGCCGCTGACGCCGAAGGAGGAGACGCCGGCCCGGCGCGGGCGGCCGGTCTGCGGCCAGTCCCGCTGCTCGGTGAGCAGCTCGACCGCGCCGGTCGACCAGTCGACGTGCGGGGTGGGCGCGTCCACGTGCAGGGTCTTCGGCAACACGCCGGCGCGCATCGCCTGCACCATCTTGATCACGCCGGCCACCCCGGCGGCCGCCTGGGTGTGGCCCAGGTTGGACTTCAGCGAGCCCAGCCAGAGCGGCCGGTCGGCAGGGCGGTGCTGGCCGTAGGTGGCGAGGATCGCCTGCGCCTCGATCGGGTCGCCCAGGGTGGTGCCGGTGCCGTGCGCCTCGACGGCGTCGACGTCCGCGGTGGTCAGCTGCGCGTTGGCCAGCGCCGCCCGGATCACCCGCTCCTGGGACGGGCCGTTGGGCGCGGTCAGGCCGTTGGAGGCGCCGTCCTGATTGACGGCGCTGCCGCGCAGCACCGCGAGGACGGGGTGCCCGTGGCGGCGGGCGTCGCTCAGCCGCTCCAGCAGCAGCAGGCCGGCGCCCTCGGCCCAGCCGGTGCCGTCGGCGGCGGCCGCGAACGGCTTGCACCGCCCGTCGGCGGCCAGCGCGCGCTGGCGGCTGAACTCGATCAGGGTGGCCGGGGTGGACATCACGCTCACCCCGCCGGCCAGCGCCAGCTCGCACTCGCCGCCGCGCAGCGCCTGGGCGGCCAGGTGCAGCGCCACCAGCGAGGAGGAGCAGGCGGTGTCCACGGTGACCGCCGGACCCTCCAGCCCGAAGGTGTAGGCGATCCGGCCGGAGGCGACGCTGGCGGCGCTGCCCGCGCCCAGGTGGCCCTCGAAGCCCTCGGGGGCCTGGCGCAGCCGCGAGCCGTAGTCGTTGTACATCACCCCGACGAAGGTGCCGGTGCGGCTGCCGCGCAGCGTGGCCGGGTCGAGGCCGGCCCGCTCGAAGGCCTCCCAGCTGGTCTCCAGCAGCAGGCGCTGCTGCGGGTCCATGGCCAGCGCCTCGCGCGGCGAGATGCCGAAGAAGTCCGGGTCGAAGTGGTCGGCCTGGTGCAGGAAGCCGCCGCCGGTGGCGTAGCAGGTGCCGGCGTGGTCCGGGTCCGGGTGGTAGAGCCGGTCCAGGTCCCAGCCGCGGTCGGTGGGCAGTCCGGCCACCGCGTCGACGCCGTCGCCGACCAGCCGCCACAGCTCCTCGGGGGTGGTCACCCCGCCCGGGTAGCGGCAGCTCATCGCGACGATGGCGATCGGGTCGGCCGGGTCGGCGGGGGCGGGGCCGACCGGGGTGCCGGGCGCGGCGGTGGCCGGCCGGGCGCCGAGCAGCTCGGCGTGCAGCTTGCGGGCGACGGCCGCCGGGTTGGGGTGGTCGAAGACCAGGGTGGCGGGCAACCGCAGGCCGGTGGCGGCGGTCAGGCGGTTGCGCAGGTCGACCGCGGTGAGCGAGTCGAAGCCGAGGTCCTTGAACGCCTGCCGGGTGTCGACCGCGGCGGCGTCGGCGTGGCCGAGCACGGCGGCGACCCGGGTGCGGACCAGGTCGAGCAGTTGCTCCTGCTGCTCCGGCTCGGGCAGCCCGGCGAGCCGCTCACGCAGCCGGCCGGCCTCGCCGGCAGCCTCGCGCGGGCCGCGCGGGTCGCCGCCGGCCA
>NZ_JBNQTI010000315.1:0-3864 GCF_050325825.1 Kitasatospora sp. LaBMicrA B282 | reverse complement strand
CCGCTCCCGCCGCCGCCCGGCCCCGGCCCGGGCGCTCCGTGGGCCCAGCCGCCCGCCACCGCCCAGCACCCCGGCTACCCCGACCCGGGCGCGGCCCACCCCGGCGCGGCTTACCCCGGCGCCGCGCAGCCTGGTGCCCCGCTGCCCGGCGGGCCGCAGGTCACCGCGCCGCTGCCCGGCTACCCCGGCGCCGCCTACCCGCAGCCCGGCCAGCCGCAGCCCGAGGCCACTGCACCGCACCCCGGCCACCCCGGGCACCCCGGCCAGCCGCAGCCCGGGACCGGCTCGCCGTGGGCCCAGCCGCCCGCGTACGCACAGCCCGGCTACCAGGACCCCACGGCCGCCCACCCCGGTGCCCCGCAGCCCGTCGCCCCCCAGCCCGTCGCGCCGCAGCCCACCGCGCCGCTGCCCACCGCGCCGCTGCCCGGCTACCCCGACCCCGCCGCGGCCCACCCCGGTGTGCCGCAGCCGGGCCTCCCCCAGCCGGGTGTGCCGCAGCCGGGCGTGCCCCAGCCGGGAGTCCCGCAGCCCGGCCGGGTCGACCCGCGCGAGGTGGGCGGCTGGCCGACCCCCGGTCAGACCCAGCCCGGCCCCGCGCCGGTCCAGCCGCAGCCCACCGCTCCGCTGCCGGGCCAGCAGCCCTACCCGGCGCCGGTCGCCTACCCGCACCAGCAGGCGGTGCCGCAGGCCCCGGCGGCGTTCCGGCCGGCCGGCGGCCAGCAGCAGCCGACCGCGCACGGCGCCCCGCTCGGCTACACCGCGGCCGTCGAGCTCTCCTCCGACCGCCTGCTGAAGAACCAGCCCAAGCAGCAGCGGCAGACCCCGCGGTTGAAGTTCGGCGGCAAGGCCGCGGCGGCCGAGCGCGAACGCAAGCTGGGGATCATCCGCACCCCGGTGCTCAGCTGCTACCGGATCGCGGTGATCAGCCTCAAGGGCGGGGTGGGCAAGACCACGACCACCACCGCGCTCGGCTCGACCCTGGCCAGCGAGCGCCAGGACAAGGTGATCGCGATCGACGCCAACCCCGACGCCGGCACGCTCGGCCGCCGGATCAAGCGGCAGACCGGCGCGACCATCCGCGACCTGGTCACCGCCATCCCGCAGCTGCGCAGCTACATGGACATCCGCCAGTTCACCTCGCAGGACCAGCACACCGGCCTGGAGATCCTGGCCAACGACGTCGACCCGGCGGTCTCCACCACCTTCAACGACTCCGACTACCGCCAGGTGATCGACGTGCTGGGCCGCCAGTACCCGATCATCCTGACCGACTCCGGCACCGGCCTGCTCTACAGCGCCATGCGCGGCGTGCTCGACCTGGCCGACCAGCTGATCATCGTCGCCACCCCCAGCGTCGACGGGGCCAGCAGCGCCAGCACCACCCTCGACTGGCTCTCCGCCCACGGCTACGCCGACCTGGTGCAGCGCAGCATCACCGTCGTCTCCGGGGTCCGCGAGACCAGCAAGATGATCCGGATCGAGGACATCGTCGCGCACTTCGAGACCCGCTGCCGCGGCGTGATCGTGGTGCCGTTCGACGAGAGCCTGGCGGCCGGCGCCGAGGTCAACCTCGACCTGATGCGGCCCAAGGTCCGCGAGGCCTACTTCGACCTGGCCACCCTGGTCGGCGAGGACATCGCCCGCGCCCAGCAGGCCGCCCAGGCCGGCGGCTGGCAGCAGCAGCACCAGCAGCCGCAGCCGGGCGTGCCCCAGCAGCAGCCGTGGGGCCAGCCCGCGCCCGGCCCGGTCCCGGGCCCGCCGCAGCAGCCGTGGGGGCAGCAGCCCGTACCGGGCGGGCCGCAGGACCCCGGCCAGCCCTGGGGCGCACCGCCGCCGGCCCAGCCGTGGGGCGCCCCGCCGCCCGGCCAGCAGCCCGCCCCCGGCGGCTACGGCTACCCCCAGGCCACTGCACCGCAGCCCGCTGCCCCGCAACAGCCGCTGCCCTCGGAGTGGCCGCAGGTCGACCCGGCGCAGCAGCAGCCCCCGCAGCAGCCCGGGTACGGCTACCCGCCGCCCCCGCCCCAGCAGTAACCGGTGACACACCGATGCGGCGCCCGCCCCGAGGTCCGGGGCGGGCGCCGCATCGGTGTTCCTGCTCCAGCCGGATCCTGGCGATCCGTCAGCTGGTCTCGATCAGTTGGGCTCGACCAGCCGGGCTCGTCAGCTGGGCTCGGTGAGTTCGCGGGCCTGCTTGACGTCGGCGGCCATCCGGTCGAGCAGCGCCTCGATGCTGTCGAACTTCTCCATCCCGCGCAGGTAGCTGAGGAAGTCGACGGCCGCGTGCAGGCCGTACAGGTCCAGGCCGACCCGGTCGATCGCGTAGGCCTCCACCGTGCGGGTGGTGCCGTCGAAGGTCGGGTTGGTGCCGACCGAGATGGCCGCGGGCATCCGCTCCCCGGCCGCGGTCAGCCAGCCCGCGTACACGCCGTCGGCCGGGATCGCGCTGTGCGGCACGGTGTCCACGTTGGCGGTCGGGAAGCCGAGGTCGCGCCCGCGCTGCGCGCCGCGCACCACGATGCCCTCCACCCGGTGCGGGCGGCCCAGCACCTCGGCGGCGCCGGTGACGTCGCCCTCGCCCACCAGTCGGCGCACCAGGGTGGAGGAGAACGGCTCGCCGCCGCCGGCCGCGCCGCTCACCTTCAGGTCGACCACCTCGACCTCGAAGTCGTCCGCCCGGCCCAGCTCGGCCAGCAGCGCCACGTTGCCCGCCGCCTTGTGCCCGAAGCGGAAGTTGGGCCCCTCGATGACCAGCCGCGCGTGCAGCGCGTCCACCAGCACCTGCTGGACGAAGGCCTCCGGGGACTCCTTGGAGAACTCGGTGGTGAACGGCAGCACCAGCACCGCGTCCACCCCGAGCTCGGCCATCAGCTCGGCCCGGCGCGGGTGCGGGGCCAGCAGCGCCGGGTGGCTGCCCGGGCGGACCACCTCGCTCGGGTGCGGGTCGAAGGTCACCACCACGGCCTTGGCGCCCAGCTCACGGGCCCGGGAAACCGCCCGATCGATGATCAGCTGGTGCCCCAGGTGCACACCGTCGAAGGAACCGATGGTGACGACGCTACGTCCCCAGTCGCCGGGAATCTCCTCCAGGCCACGCCAGCGCTGCACCCTGACCGCTCCTCTGCTTCCGCCACTGTTCACATGCTCGAACTCGATCCCCTATAGCGTGCCATGCGCCGGTCCGCGCTCCGGCACCGGAACACCTGCTGCACGCGGCAGCACGGCGGTCACCGGGCGCACCGCGGTGCGTTCGGCGGCCGCGGCGGCGTACTGCGGGTCGCGGCCCTGGGCGAGCAGGGCGCGCATCCGGGCCAGCAACGGCCCGCCGGCCGGCGGCCGGTCCGCCGCGGGCCACTCGGCGAGCAGCTGCGCGAAGTCGGCCGAGCGGCCCGCGCACCGCACCAGCAGCGCGTCCCAGCCGGGCGCCGCGTGCTGCGGCCCGCCCTCGCCGTGCGCCCAGGCGTCGCCGATCCCGCGGACCACCGCGCGGGCCCGGGCCGGACCGTGCCGGGCCGTGGTGTTGGCCAGCCGCTCCAGCGCCGCGGCGAGCACCGCCGGGTCCCGCTCGGCCAGCAGCAGCCGGTCCAGGAACTCGGCGCGCAGCCCCTCGGCCGACCCGTCCTGCGGTGTGGCCAGCACCACGACGAAGGCCCGGCGGACCATGGCCGGCCGCTCGCCGGGCGGCGCGCCGAGCAGGGCGGTCAGGTCGCCGCGCACCGCCGTACCGAGCGCCAGCCGGCGGTTCAGGTACTCGGCGACCAGCTCGGCCCGGTCCGGGCGGGCCCGCAGCAGCCGCCCGGCCAGCCGGGTCGCCGGGTCGGAGAGCGCGCTGGAGGCCGCGGCGCCCCCGGCCGGCGGCGCGTCGGC
>NZ_JBNQTI010000314.1:0-3953 GCF_050325825.1 Kitasatospora sp. LaBMicrA B282 | reverse complement strand
CGGCCGGTGCCGCGCTCGCGCCCCTTGCGGCGCTGCTTGGCGCCGCCGCGGCGGGCCTCGCCGGCCGCCTCGACCGGGCGCAGCACCAGGCCCCCGATGCCCAGCACCGGCTCGCCGGTCGGGTCGGCGGCCAGCAGCGCCAGCTTCTCGGGGCCGGTCCGGGTCAGCCGCACCCGCAGCGCGGCCGCACCGGCGGCGTACAGCTCGACGTCGGTGCAGGCGAAGACGATCCGGTCGCGGCCGATGCCGTCCAGCACTCCGGTGCCGAGCGCGTGCAGCGCGGCGTCCAGCAGCGCCGGGTGCAGGCCGAACTTCTCGGCGTCCCCGGCCGCCGCGGCCGGCAGGGCGACCTCGGCGTACACCTCCTCACCGCGCTGCCAGACCGCGCGCAGGCCCTGGAACCGCTCGCCGTAGCCGAAGCCGGCGGCGGCCAGCCGCGGGTAGAGGTCGCCGACCTCGACCGGCGTCGCGCCGGCCGGCGGCCAGACGGTGAAGTCGCCGGCCGGCAGCTCGGCGTCCTCCTCGGCCGGCGCCAGCACACCGGCGGCGTGCCGCTGCCAGCGGGCGTCCAGCTCGGCGTCCTCGGCCCGGGAGTGCAGGGCGAAGCTGCGCCTGCCGTCCGGCTCCGGCGCGGAGACGGTGAGCCGGACCTGCACCGCGCCGTCGGCGGGCAGCACCAGCGGCGCCTCCAGGGTCAGCTCCTCGACCAGGTCGCACTCGGTCTCGTCGGCGGCCAGCAGCGCCAGTTCGAGCAGCCCGGTGGTGGGCAGCACGGCCCGGCCCTGCACGGTGTGCTCGGCCAACCAGGGCTGCACCGCCGGGGCGAGGCGGCCGGTGAGCAGGCAGCCGCCGTCCTCGGCCAGCGTCACCACCGCGCCGAGCAGCGGGTGCTCGACCGGCTCGATGCCGAGCGCGGCCGGGTCGGCGGTGGCGGCGACGGCGGGCTCCAGCCAGTAGTGGCGGTGCTGGAAGGCGTAGGTGGGCAGGTCCACCCGGCGCACCGGGTGGTCGGCGAAGAGCCGGGTCCAGTCCACGGTGGCGCCGTTGACGTGCAGTTCGGCGAGCGCGGTGAGCAGGGCGGCCGGCTCGACGCGGTCGGCGCGCAGGGCGGCGGCGAGCAGCGGCGGCTCGGGCTCCTCTGTGGCGTCGGCGGGCACCGGCAGGGCGGCCAGGCAGTCGTCGGCGAGGGCGGTGAGGATGCCGTCGGGGCCGAGCTCCAGGTAGCGGGTGGCGCCGGCGGCGTGCAGGGCGCGGATGCCGTCGTGGAAGCGGACGGCCTCGCGGACGTGGCGCACCCAGTAGTCGGGGGTGCTCCAGTCGTCGGTGACGGGTGCGCCCGTCAGGGTCGAGACCGCCGACCGGGTGGGCGTGCCGAAGGAGAGCCGGGAGACCACGGTGCGGAACTCGTCGAGCATCGGGTCCATCAGCGGCGAGTGGAAGGCGTGGCTGACGGTCAGGCGCTTGGTCTTGCGGCCCAGCCGCTCGACGTGGGCGGCGATCGCCAGGGCGGCGGTTTCGTCGCCGGAGACCACGGTGGCGGTCGGGCCGTTGACCGCGGCGATGGAGACGCCGTCGGTGAGCAGCGGCAGCACCTCCGCCTCGGACGCCTGCAGCGCGATCATCGCGCCACCGGCCGGCAACGCCTGCATCAGCCGGCCGCGGGCGGCGACCAGGGTGCAGGCATCCTCGAGGGAGAACACCCCGGCCACGTGCGCCGCCGCGATCTCACCGATCGAGTGCCCTAGCAGCAGGTCCGGGGTGACACCCCAGGACTCCAAGAGGCGGAACAGCGCCACCTCGAGCGCGAAGAGCGCGGGCTGGGCGAACTCGGTACGGTGCAACCGCTCGTCGTCACCGAACACCAGCTCGCGCAGATCGGCGGCCAGGTCGAAGCGCGCGCAGACCGCGTCGAAGGAATCGGCGAACACCGGGAACGCGTCGTACAGTTCACGTCCCATCCCCGAACGCTGCGCACCCTGACCCGTGAAGAGGAAGGCCGTGCGGCCCTCGGCGACCGCCCGGCCGGTGATCAGGCCGGCGGCCTCCGTGCCCTGGGCGAGCGCGGCGAGGGCGCCCTCGCCGAGGGCCACCGCGCGGTGCTCGAAGACGGCGCGTCCGGCGGCGAGCGAGTAGCCGAGGTCGGCGGCGTCGACGTCCTGGTGCGAGGTCAGGTGGTCGCGCAGCCGGGCCGCCTGGGTGCGCAGCGCGGCGGCAGTGCGGGCGGAGAGCGGCCAGAGGACGGGGGCCTGGGCGGTGTCGCGCGGCTCCGGCTCCACCGGCTGGTCCGGGGCCTGCTCGATGATGGCGTGCGCGTTGGTGCCGCTGACGCCGAAGGCCGAGACGCCGGCCCGGCGCGGCTCGCCGGTCTCCGGCCACGGCTGCGCCTCGGTCAGCAGCGCCACCGCGCCGGTCGACCAGTCGACCTCGGCGGTCGGGGCGTCCACGTGCAGGGTCTGCGGCAGCACCCCGTGCTGGATCGCCAGGACCGTCTTGATCACCCCGGCGACACCGGCCGCCGCCTGCGCGTGGCCGATGTTGGACTTCAACGAGCCGAGCCAGAGCGGGTGTTCGGTGGACCGTCGACCGTAGGTGGCGAGCACGGCCTGGGCCTCGATCGGGTCGCCGAGCGTGGTGCCGGTGCCGTGCGCCTCGACCGCGTCGACCTGGTCGACCGTCAGACCGGCGTTCGCCAGCGCCGCGCGGATCACCCGCTGCTGGGCCGGGCCGTTGGGGGCGGTGAGGCCGTTGGAGGCGCCGTCCTGGTTGACCGCACTGCCGCGCAGCACCGCCAGCACCGGGTGGCCGAGTCGCCGGGCGTCACTCAGTCGCTCGACCAGCAGCATGCCGACGCCCTCGGACCAGCCGGTCCCGTCGGCCGCCGCCGCGAACGGCTTGCAGCGACCGTCGGCGGCCAGCCCGCGCTGCCGGCTGAACTCCACGAACGCCGCCGGGCTCACCATCACGGTCACGCCGCCTGCAAGCGCCAGGTCGCACTCACCGGCGCGCAGCGCTTGGGCAGCCAGGTGCAGGGCCACCAGCGAGGAGGAACAGGCGGTGTCGATGGTCATCGCCGGGCCTTCCAGCCCGAAGGTGTAGGCCAGGCGCCCGGAGACCACCGAGGTGGCACTGCCGGTCAGCAGGTGACCCTCCAGCCCCTCCGGCACCTCGTGCAGCCCGGCGCCGTACCCCGAGGTCGAGGCGCCGACGAAGACACCGGCCCGGCTGCCCTTCACGGCCGCCGGATCGATGCCGGCCCGCTCGAACACCTCCCAGGAGGTCTCCAGCAGCAGCCGCTGCTGCGGGTCCATCGCCAGCGCCTCGCGCGGCGAGATCCCGAAGAAGGCGGCGTCGAACTCCCCGGCGGCGCTGAGGAAGCCGCCCTCGCGGGCGTAGACGGTGCCGGGGTTGGCCGGGTCGGCGTCGTAGAGCGCGTCCAGGTCCCAGCCACGGTCGGTCGGGAAGCCGGAGACGGCGTCCCCCGCGCCTGCGACCAGGCGCCAGAGGTCCTCCGGGGAGTGGACCCCGCCGGGCAGCCGGCAGCTCATCGCGACGATCGCGACGGCCTGGTCGGCGGTCCGGTCGAGGGCCTGGCCTGCGGCGGAGGCGGGCGAGGTGGCGGAAGCAGTGCCGGCGTCCACCGGCGACGGGTCGGTACCCACGAGTTCGTCCTTCAGGTGCTCGGCGAGAGCAACGGGGTTGGGGTAGTCGAAGACCAGGGAGGAGGGCAGGCGCAGGCCGGTCTCGCGGCCGAGCAGGTTGCGCAGCTCGACGGCGGTCAGCGAGTCGAAGCCCAGCTCCTTGAACGGCCGCTCCGCCACCACGGCGTGCGGCGAGGCGTGGCCGAGGGCCGCCGCCACCTGGGCGCGGACCAGGTCCAGCAGCAGGCGGTCGCGCTCGGGCGCGGGCAGCGCGCGCAGGCGGCCGGCGAGGCCGGCGGTCGCCGCGGGGGCGGT
>NZ_JBNQTI010000313.1:0-4068 GCF_050325825.1 Kitasatospora sp. LaBMicrA B282 | reverse complement strand
CTGGTCCCGCTGGCGCCGCAGACGCCAACACCAGGCCCGGACCAGCCACTACAAGAGACGAGGCCACAGCCCAAGAGCTGAAGCCTCGTCAGGTTAAGCACCGTTGCAGTATTAGGGCCTGTCGTCAAACCCCCGCCTGCGCGGCGACGCCGGGGCACGCACCTCGACGGCTTCTCGTCGGTCGCCGATGCTCCGCATGGACTCCTTCCTCGGCGCCGCCGATGCACGCACCCCAACGCCGCCGCGCCCGCCCTTCGGGCGGACGACGGGGGTCTGACGACAGGCCCTAACGCGGCCCGCCGACGGGCCGGCCGCGTTGCAGCACCAGCACCGCCGCCCCCAGCGCCAACCAGACGAGGCCGGTCAGCTGCGCGGTGTGGGTGGCCCGGTAGACCACCGCGACGATCACCGCGATCCCCAGCACCGGCACCAGCAGGTGCCGCACCCGGTCGCGCGAGCCCTGCCTGACGGTGTACCAGCCGACCACCGAGGCGTGCAGCAGTGCGAAGGCGCAGAGCGCGCCGATGTCCACCACCGAGGTCAGCTGGTCCAGCCCGTCGGGGCGGCGGGCCGCCCAGCCGGCGGCGGCCAGCGTGACCGCCGCCGCGCAGAGCACCGCCACCCGCGGCACGCCCGAGTCCGGGTCGACCGCCGCCAGGCCCCGCGGCAGCCGCCCGGCCCGGCCCATCGCGAAGAGCAGCCGCCCGGCCGCGGCCTGCCCGGCCAGTGCCGCGAACGCCGCCCCGATCGCCTTGCTGGCCGCCACCAGGGTGTGCAGCCAGTGCCCGACCGCGACCTCCACGGTGTCGTAGAAGGCCGAGCCCTGGGCGGCCGGCTGCTCGGCCAGCTGCTCGGGGGTGAGCGGCTCCAGCAGCGCGGCGAGGTAGGTCTGCACCACGAAGAGCACCCCGGCCAGCGCCAGGCAGAGCAGCACCGCCCTGGCCACCGCCGCGGACGCGCCGATCGCCTCCTCGACGAACGAGGCGATCGCGTCGAAGCCCAGGTAGGAGAGGACCGCCACGCTCACCGCGCTCAGCACCGCGGCGAGCGAGAAGCCGCCGCTGCCGGTCAGCGGCGCCAGCACCGGGCGCACCGTCCCGTTGCGGAACAGCACCACCAGCGCCGCCACCGTGAAGACCGCCAGCACCACCAGCTCCATCGCCAGCACCGCGAACCCCACCACGGCGGCGGTGCGCACCCCGGCCAGGTTGAGCCCGGTGGTGACCAGCACCGCCAGCACCGTCCAGGCCCACCGCGACACGCCCGGCACCAGGGCGTGCAGCGCGATCCCGGAGAACAGGTAGGCCACCGCCGGGATCAGCAGGTAGTCGAGCATCGCCAGCCACCCGGCCAGGAAGCCGGCCCGCTCGCCGAGCCCGGCCCGGGCGTAGGCGAAGACGGAGCCGGCGCGCGGCACCACGTGCACCATCTGGGCGTACGAGAAGGCGGTGAAGCCCATCGCCACGGTGGCCACCAGGTAGACCGCCGCGACCGCGCCGTGGCTCTTGGCCTCCAGCACCCCGAAGATCCCGACCGGTGCCATCGGCGCGATGAAGAGCAGCCCGTAGACCACCAGGTCGCGCAGACCCAGGGTGCGCCGCAGTTCGCTGCCGTCCGTTGCTTCGCCCACGGTGGAGGCTGGATCGCTCACGCTGCCGATTTGACCACCCCGCCGCCCCGTCCGCCGCGCAGGGCCCGGCTTTCCGGCGCGGCACACCGGCCCCCTCGGCCGCCCGTACCATAGTGGCCATGTCGACCACCGCTCAGCGCCGCGTCCTGCTCGCCGCCCCCCGGGGCTACTGCGCGGGCGTCGACCGCGCCGTCATCGCCGTGGAGAAGGCCCTGGAGCAGTACGGGGCGCCGATCTACGTCCGCAAGCAGATCGTCCACAACAAGTACGTCGTGCAGACCCTGGAGAAGCAGGGCGCGATCTTCGTCGACGAGACGGAGGAGGTGCCCGAGGGCTCGATCGTGGTCTTCTCCGCGCACGGCGTGGCGCCCTCGGTGCACGACGAGGCGAAGGCCGGCAAGCTCGCCACCATCGACGCCACCTGCCCCCTGGTGACCAAGGTGCACAAGGAGGCGGTCCGGTTCGCCGACGAGGACTACGACATCCTGCTGGTCGGCCACGAGGGCCACGAGGAGGTGGTCGGCACCATGGGCGAGGCCCCGGAGCGGATCCACCTGGTCGACGGCGCCGAGGACGTGGCCAACGTGCAGGTGCGCGACGAGTCCAAGGTCGTCTGGCTCTCCCAGACCACGCTCTCGGTGGACGAGACCATGGCCACCGTCGGGGAGCTGAAGAAGCGCTTCCCGCTGCTGGTCTCGCCGCCCAGCGACGACATCTGCTACGCGACCCAGAACCGCCAGGTGGTGGTCAAGAAGATCGCCCCCGAGACCGACCTGCTGATCGTGGTCGGCTCCAAGAACTCCTCCAACTCGGTCCGCCTGGTCGAGGTCGGCCTGGAGCACGGCGCCAAGGCCGCGCACCTGGTGGACTTCGCCGAGGAGCTGGACGAGGCCTGGCTCGAGGGGGTCACCACGGTCGGCCTGACCAGCGGCGCCTCGGTGCCGGAGATCCTGGTGCAGGGCGTGCTGGGCTGGCTGGCCGAGCGCGGCTACGCGGACGTCGAGGTGGTCCGCACGGCCGAGGAGACGCTGACCTTCTCGCTCCCCAAGGAGCTGCGCCGCGACCTGCGCGCCGAGGCGGCGGGCAAGCTCTGATTCCGGCTGCCGAGCGGCCCCGCCTCTCGTACCGTGAGGTCGTACGGGCGGGCTGACCCGGTCAAGGAGGCACGAGGTGGCGGCAACCCAGGTGTTCGGCGTGGACATCGGCGGCTCGGGCATCAAGGGCGCGCCGGTGGACCTGGCGCGCGGTGAGCTGGCCGCGCCGCGGCACAAGGTGCTCACCCCGCACCCCGCCTCGCCGGAGTCGGTGGTGGCCGCGGTCAAGGAGGTGGTCGAGCACTTCGACCACCAGGGGCCGGTGGGCCTGACCTTCCCCGGCGTGGTGGTCCGCGGTCACACCCGGACCGCCGCCAACGTCGACCCGGGCTGGATCGACCTGGACGCCGAGGGCCTGTTCCGGGAGACGCTGGACCTGCCCGCCACGGTGCTCAACGACGCGGACGCGGCCGGCCTGGCCGAGGTTGCGCACGGGGCCGGGCGCGGCGAGGCGGGCGTGGTGCTGGTGCTCACCTTCGGCACCGGGATCGGCAGCGCGCTCTTCGTGGACGGCACGCTGGTGCCCAACACCGAGCTGGGCCACCTGGAGCTGCGCGGCAAGGACGCCGAGCGGCGGGCCTCGGCCGCGGCGCGGGAGCGGCACGAGCTGAGCTGGGCCGAGTGGTCGGTCCGGGTGGACGAGTACCTGGACCTGGTGGAGCGGCTCTTCTCGCCGCAGCTGGTGATCATCGGCGGCGGGGTCAGCCGCAAGCACGAGAAGTTCCTGCCGCTGCTCAAGGAGCGGGCCGCCCGGGTGGTCCCGGCCGCGCTGCGCAACGACGCCGGGATCGTGGGGGCCGCGATGGCCACGGGGCGGGCCCGGCACTGAGCCGCCCGGGGGCGAGCGGCGGGCTGGGGCGAGCGGGGGGCTGGGCGAGCGGCGGCCGGAGCCGAGCCGCCGGCCTCAGCGGCTGCGGCGGAGCCGGCGCTGGGCGACCCAGCGGGCGCCCACGATCAGCGCCGCCAGGCCGGTCCCGGCGAACAGCCAGGCCGCCCGCACCGCCAGCCCGCTGCACAGCGCCAGCACCTGGCCGACCATCCCGGGGACGGTCACCGGATCGAGCAGCGCCACCGTCAGCGCGAACGCGATCGGCCCGCTGACCGGGGCCGCGGGCAGGTCGGCGACCCGCACCCGCACCGCGGTCTGGAAGCAGACCAGCAGGAAGCCCAGCTCGAAGAGCACCCCGAGCCCGCCGAACAGCAGGTGGTCCAGCAGGCCGAAGGCGAGCGTGCCGAGCACCGACAGCACGCCGGTGCCGATCGCGGTCAGCCGGGCCGGCCGCCCGGGGCGTCGGCCCGGCGCGTCGGCCGGGGCCGCCCCGCGGGCCACCCGCTGGCGCAACC
>NZ_JBNQTI010000312.1:2374-4130 GCF_050325825.1 Kitasatospora sp. LaBMicrA B282 | reverse complement strand
CCGCCCCGAGCTGGTGGCCGCCGCGGCGCTGCCGCCGGCTGATCCGGCCGGGGCGCAGCAGGCGCTGCGGCAGGCCACCGACGCGCTGCGGTCCGCCGCCGCGGCCGAGCACGCGGCCCGTGCCCGGCTGGCCGAGCTGGTCGAGCTCGGTCGCCGGCTCGGCGCGCTGGCCGGGGAGTTGGCGCCGCGGCTGGCCGAGTTCGGCGAGATCAGCCGGCTGGCCCAGTTGGCCGGCGGCACCAGCGTGGACAACCGGTTGAAGATGCGGCTGGAGTCCTACGTGCTGGCGGCCCGGCTGGAGCAGGTCGCGGCGGCGGCCAGTGCCCGGCTGGTCCGGATGTCCGGCGGTCGCTACACCCTGGTGCACAGCGACGAGCGCGGCTCGGGCGGCCGGCGTTCGGGGCTGTCGCTGCTGGTGGTGGACGCCTGGACCGGCACCGAGCGGGACACCGCCACGCTCTCCGGCGGGGAGAGCTTCTTCGCCTCGCTGGCGCTGGCCCTGGGCCTGGCCGACGTGGTGACCGACGAGGCCGGCGGGATGCCGCTGGACACCCTCTTCATCGACGAGGGCTTCGGGAGCCTGGACGAGCAGGCGCTGGAGGAGGTGATGGACGTGCTGGACGGGCTGCGCGAACGGGACCGCGCGGTCGGCATCGTCAGCCACGTCGCGGACCTGCGCCAGCGGATCCCCACCCAGTTGCAGGTGCGCAAGTCCCGGCACGGCTCGACGCTGCACCTCACCGGCCCCGACGCGGGCTGACGCCACCGGACCGCCACCGGACCGCCACCGGACCGCCACCGGACCGCCACCGGACCGGCGGCCGGACCGCCGAGGCGGCGCCGCCCGGCCGCCGGCCCGCGGGTCAGCCGGAGCAGGCCCCGCGCTGGGCCTGCTGCCAGGCACAGCGCGGGCAGAGCGTGCTGCCCGCGGTGCCCGCCGGGTACTCGGTGGGCTCGCCGCACAGCACGCAGTCGGCGCGCGGGCCGCTGTCGGGCGCGGCGGGGGTGAGCGCGGTCAGCGGGTCGGCCACCGCGCCGGGCGCGGCGCAGTAGGGCTCGTCGGCGGCGTGCGGGGTGTCGGTCACGCCGTCCATCATCGGCCATCACCACCCGGACCACCCCGGGCCACCCCACCCCCGGGCCGGACCACCCCACCCCCGGCACGACCCGGGCGCTCAGCCCAGGAAGCTGAGCCGGACCGTCCGACGCGGGTTGTCGCCGTTGGTGTCGATCAGCACCACCGACTGCCAGACGCCGAGCGCCATCCGGCCCTCGATCACCGGGATGGTGGCGTGCGGGGCGACCAGGCCGGGGACCACGTGGTCCCGGCCGTGACCGGGGCTGCCGTGGCGGTGGCGCCAGCGGTCGTCCGCGGGCAGCAGGTCGCGCAGCGCCGCGAGCAGGTCGTCGTCACTGCCCGCACCGGTCTCCAGGACGGCCACGCCCGCGGTGGCGTGCGGGACGAAGACGTTCAGCAACCCGTCCCGGCCGGCCGCCACCTCGGTGAGGAAGTCCGCGCAGCGTTCGGTGATGTCGAGGGCGACCTCGCGGTCACCGGTGGTCAGTTCGAAGGTGCGGCTCTGGAAGGGGCGCCCCGGGGCGGTGTCGCTGGGGAAGGTGTCGGCCATGGCGCCATCCTCTGCCGGTCGCAGGGTGCACGACAAGCGCGACAGGCCGGGCGGTGTCCGCCCGGTCCGTCATGAAAATCGAGAGTAGCCCCAATCTCCCAAACAAGTTCCCCTTGGAATACGAAAAC
>NZ_JBNQTI010000312.1:0-2364 GCF_050325825.1 Kitasatospora sp. LaBMicrA B282 | reverse complement strand
GGGGGGGGGGGGGGGGGGGGAGGGGGGGGGGGGGGGGTTGCGCCCCCCCTCCTCCCCCCCCACGTCGAGGTCAGCCCCGGCTGCCGAAGAGGCTCCGCTTGAGCCGACGCAGCGGGGAGAGCAGCAGCACCCGGGTGGTGCGACGGCGCACCGCCTTGGTGCTCACGCCACGCGGCGTCAGCTCCCTTATCAGGCCGAGCGCCTCCGCGGTGTCGACCGCGGGGACGGCAGGCGCGCCGAGTACGGACAGGTGGCGCTCGATCCGCCGACCGGTCGCGCCCACGCCGCACTGAATGGCCGGCACTCGGGGCCTGTCCCGCACTTGCATGTGTTCCATGATTCCCACCCCTACGAGGCGCCAGGGCCGTGAGGCGAAGACTATCCGTGAGAGACGGTCCTCACGCAACCGTCCTGGTGTTCTGCCACCGTATCGTGTGATGACAACTCACGTGGCACCAGGGACCCCAGGCTTTGTCACGACTGGGCATCGATAGCGGAAATTCCGACCGAACCCGCCCACATCACCCCCCTGACTGACCATCAGACCGACACTGCGTCAGGACACCCCCACCGATCTCCAGCCGACACTCCTATCACTCACCGGCCGCGACCCCCACCAAACCTCCCAGCCGGATCCCAGCGAACTCCCAGCCGGGCGACCGCCGACCACCGTGACGACCCCGGGCGGACACGCCGCGTGAAGGATTGGCGGTCGACGTTCGGAAACTGAATACTGGTGGGGGATTGACGCGCTCGTTACTTCTAAGCAGTATCTGTTGCGAGCGCACGGACGTGGGGAGGATCACACTCCGTGCGCCGAGGTTTGCAACTGGTTTCGACTGGTGAACACTGGCCCCCTCCAGTGCCCGTCGAGCGGGACCACAGCTCCACCCCACAGACTTCCACCACCCCCTGAGTCAACTGTCCGGACCGCCCCAACGCTGCGGCGCTCCGACTTCAGGCGGTGGAGGACGGGCGGCCGGCCGTTGAGGGTCGGCCGGGCCGCCAACGACCGCCGGTGTCGCCGCTCTGCCGCGACACCGGCGGCTACGTCTCCAGGCGCGGGTCCTGCCCAGGTGCAGGGCCTGCCGGCCGGGACGGACCGCGACCGGCCGGGACCGGCCCCGCCGAGCGGGGTCGCTAGAGTTGCCGGGTGCCTCCCCTGCTCAGCATCATCCTGCCCGTCCACGGCGTCGAGCGGTTCCTGCCGCGTTGCCTGGACTCGATCCTGGCCGACCAGGAGGGCGACACCGCCGGAGCCGACTTCGAGGTGATCGCGGTCGACGACCGCTCCCCCGACGGCTGCGGCGCCATCCTCGACGAGTACGCCGCCCGCGACCCGCGGCTGCGGGTGCTGCACCTGGCGGAGAACCAGGGGCTGGGCGGGGCCCGGATCGCCGCGCTGCCCGAGGCCCGCGGCCGTTACCTGTGGTGCGTGGACAGCGACGACTGGCTGCCCGAGGGCGCCCTGGCCGCGGTGCTCGCCGAGCTGCGGGCGGCGGCCGAGCGGGGGCTGGAGCCGGACGTGCTGCTCACCGGCTTCAACCACGTCTACCCCGACGACAGCACCGAGCCCAACCCCTGGCGCCACCTGCTGGCCGGCTCCCCGCTGGAGCGCCCCGAGGGGAGCACGCTGCGCGAGCACCCGGCGCTGCTGCGCACGGTGCTCTCGGTCTGGAACAAGGTCTTCCGCCGCGCGTTCCTGGACGGTCTGGAGGTCTCCTTCGGCCGCGGGTTCTACGAGGACATCTCGGTGACCTACCCGGCACTGCTGGCCGCCGACCGGCTCCGCTACCTGGACCGCGCCTGCTACAACTACCGGCGCGGACGCCCCGGCGCGATCACCGCGACGGCCTCCCCCAAGCACGCCGACGCCTTCGCCCAGTACCAGGCGATCTTCGCCTTCCTGGACCGGCACCCCGAGCTGGACGACCTGCGCTCGCTGGTCTTCGACCGGACCGTGCGGCAGGCGCTGACCGTCTACGACACCCCCGGGCTGGTCCCGGCCGAGCTGCGCCGGGACTTCTTCCACCGGATCGCCGCCCACTTCGCCGCCCACCGCCCGGCCGGCTATCGCTACCCGGGCGGCGTGCTGGGGGTGCAGTACCGGCTCGCGGCCCGCGATGCACGCCGGGGCTACGACGAACTGCGCCGGGCCGGGCGCCTGCCCCGCACCCTGAAGGCGACCCTGCGCCGGGGCTGACCCGGCGGGGCCGACCGCCGGCGCAGGGAACCGGCCGGCCTAGGGCCTGTCTGACAATTCGCGTCGGATCAGCGCGCGGCTCCCCCAGCCTTCGGCCGGGAGGTACCCCCATCACCCAGCCTGGCGGCTGGGTGGCGCCCGGCTGGGCGTGCCGGCGGATC
>NZ_JBNQTI010000311.1:0-4204 GCF_050325825.1 Kitasatospora sp. LaBMicrA B282 | reverse complement strand
AGCGGCGTAGGCCGTGGTGGGCGGGCGCCGGGGCGGCGCGCTGGGCCCGGGACTCGGCCGCGTAGCCGGCCAGCTCCTCGGCGGAGGGGCGGCGCAGGCTGGTGTGGGTGTCCCGGGTGGAGTCGGGGGCGGGCGCGGCGACCAGCGGGACGGCCGGGCCGCGCCGGCGGCGGTGGGTGCCGCTGCCGGTCTCCGCCTCGGCGTAGACCGCCTCGCCGGGGGTGGGCGTCTCCTCGACGGTGCGCCGCTCCTGGGCGGGCAGCGCGAGCGGCGGCAGCCCGGCGAGTGCGGGCAGCTGCTCGCGCAGCCGCTCGGCCAGCTCGGCCGCGCGCAGCCGGGAGGCGGGTGCCTTGGCCAGGCACTCGGCGATGATCCGCCACAGGCCGTCCGGCAGCCCCGGGATCGGCGGCACGCTCTCGGTGACGTGCCGGCGCAGCACCGCGCCGGTGTGCCCGCCGCCGAACGGGGTGAAGCCGGCCAGCAGCTCGTAGAGCACGGTGGCCAGCGCGTAGATGTCGACAGCGGCCCGCGGCTCCAGGCCCTCGATGATCTCCGGGGCCAGGTAGTCGGGGGTGCCGATGATCCGGGTGGCCCGGGTCCGGCGCGGGGCGTCGACCAGTCGGGCGATGCCGAAGTCGGTGAGCTTGGCCCGCGGTGCGCCGCCCGGGCCGGCCGGGGCGGCCAGGTCGAGCATCACGTTCTCCGGCTTGACGTCCCGGTGCACGATGCCGGCCGCGTGCGCGGCGGCCAGGCCGTCGGCCACGTCCGCGATCACCGCGGCGGCCGCCTGCGGCGCCAGCACGCCCTCGCGCTCCAGCCGGGAGCGCAGGTCGGTGCCGTGCACCAGCTCCATCACCAGGGCCAGGTCCGCGCCGTCCACCACCATGTCGCGCACCCCGACCACCCGCGGGTGGTCGAGGCTGGTGAGCGCGGCGCGCTCCTGCACGAACCGGCCGACGAGCACCTGATCGGTGGCCAGGTCCTCGCGCAGCAGCTTGACGGCCACCGGTCCGTCGGGGCCCTCGCCGAGCCACACGGTGCCGGCGGACCCCCGGCCGATCACCTGGTGCACGGTGTACCGGCTGCCGATCTTGCGTGCCAATGCTGCTCCGTGGGCGGCGGGGAGCACCCCCGGGCCGCCGCTGGGGCCCGGACGCGCTCGTGAGGTCGGTGCGTCACCGTCCAACCTACGCGCCCCGGGGCCCGGTGCGGCAGCTCCGGACGGTGATTGTCGACAAAGCGTCAATACTGATCACTTGCTGCCGGATCGTCAGTGACCGGTGATGGAGTGCCAGGTACTGCTGATCCAGTGGGTGGTGTCGTCCCACCACGTGTGCACGTCGTCCCAGTAGTGCGGCAGCGGGGTGAAGTTCCACAGCGCCAGCGCGGCCACCGCCAGGATCAGCAGCACCATCAGGCAGCCCTTGAGGCAGCCCAGGCCCGGGATGTACATCCGGTTGCGGCTGCGCGGGCGCGGCTCCCGGCGCGGACGGGGCTCCGGCTCCGGCTCGCGCGGGGCCGGCGGCTCGGGGCGGTGCTGCGGCGGCTCCGGGCGGCGGGTCGGGGCCTGGCGCTGGGACGGATCGCGGTAGGCCTCGTAGCTCGGGTAGCCCTGGTTGCCGTGCTCCGGCTCGCCGTAGCCGTCCCGGTAACCGCGGTCCGGGTAGCCCCGGCCCTGGCGCCCTGCAGGGTCGGCCGGGCGGCGCGGCGCCTGGTAGGGCGGCGGGGCCGTGGGCGGGCGCTCGGCGCGGCCGTAGCCCGGGCGGGCGCCGGGCGCGGGCGGCGGGTAGCCGGGGCCCGGCTGGTAGGGGTGCGGGGCCTGCTGCGCCTCGAGCTCGTCGGCCGCGAAGACCTGGGTCTGCTGGTTGCGGTCGCGGGCGGCGCGCAGCTGGGTCTGCCACGGGTGCGGGGCCTCGGGCTGCGCCGGGGGCACGGGGGCCGCGCCGGCCGGGCTCGGCGGGGCGCCGAACGGGGTGGCGGGCGGGGTCGGCAGCAGCCGGGTCGGGTCGGCGCCGGGCTGCTGGGGGGTGCCCTGCGGCAGCACCTGGGTGGCGGCGGCCGGGTCGTAGTGGCCCGGCTGCGGCGCCAGCACCTGGGTGGCCTGCTCCGGCCCGGTGCCCGGCACCGCGGCCGGCTGCGGCTCGGGCAGCAGCAGCGCGCCCACCGCGAGCGCGGCGTCCACCGCGGCCGGCGAGGCGTGCACGCCGATCCCACCGGCCACCACGCGCAGCGCCCCGGCCAGCGAGACCGCGCTCGGCCGCTGGGCCGGGTCCTTGCGCAGGCAGCGCTCGACCACCGTCCAGAGCGGCTCGGGCATCCCGGGCGGGCGCGGCGGCTCCTGGGTGAGGTGGGCCTGCAGCACCTGAAGCGCGCCGTCGCCCTGGAACGGCGGGCGGCCGGTGACCAGCTCGTAGAGCATGATCCCGGCGCCGTAGACGTCGACCGCGGAGGTCTGCGGGCGCCCGCTCGCCGACTCGGGGGCGACGTACGCGGGGGTGCCGACGAACTCGCTGGTCCGGGTGATTCCCGGGGAGTCGGCGAGCCGGGCGATGCCGAAGTCGGTCAGCATCGGGTGCAGCTGCTCGCCGTGGCCCGCCACGTAGCTGCTGGCCAGCAGCACGTTGGCCGGCTTGAGGTCGCGGTGCACCACGCCGTCCGCGTGGCTGGCCGCGAGCGCGTCGGCGATCTGCGCCATCAGCAGGGCGGCGGCGATCGGGCTGAGCGGGCCGTCGGAGCGCAGGTAGCGGTACAGGTCCGGACCGTCCACCAGGTCCATCACCAGGGCCAGCAGCTCGCCCTCCACCACCAGGTCGCGGACCCGGACGATGTTGGGGTGGCTGAGCCGCAGCAGCACCGAGCGCTCGCGCAGGAAGCGCAGCACGATGTCCTGGTCGGCGGCCAGCTCCTCCTTGAGCACCTTGATCGCGACCTGCTGGCCCGCGACCAGGTCCGGCAGCCCGGCGTCCTCGCGCACCCGCCCCCGCCAGACGGTGCCCATGGCACCGCGCCCGAGGGTCTCCTCGAGCAGATACTTGCTGCCGACCGGCCGCACCTGGTGCACTCCTTGCCCTACGAGGCCCGTGGGGCCTGCTGTTCGCCGCGGGCGATAGTCCGTCTGTGCGGCAACTCTAACGGGGTCGGGCAAACCCCGGCGGGATGCGTGGGCGGAGCGGGTTTCCGGGCCGCCCGGCGCCCGGGTCGGCGGGGCCCGGCCCGGGGCCGGCAGGGGCCCGGCGAGGGTGGTGGCAGGGTGGCGGCGGGGGTGCCGCGGAGGAGGTCGGGGACGGTCGGGGGCCGCCTTGACCTGACGGCGCGTCCGCCCCACCATGGCCATGATCACAAGATCGTCAAATCCGGTACGGTGCGCGGACTGTCAGTCCCGGGTGGCAGGATGACGCCTAGCACTCCTGCGGTCCAACACTCATCACGAGCAGAGGGGAGCCCCGGGCGCGATGCAGATCCGGCTGACGGTCCTCCGACCCCGCTCGGGCGCCGCCATGCCCGCGCCCGCCACCGACGTGCTGGTCACCGCGCCCGTCGGCACGGCGCTCGGATCGCTCGCCGTGGCACTGGCGGGCGCCGTGGGCGTGCGCGGCGCGCGCAGCGCGACCCATGTGCACCTCTACGCCGGGGCCCAGCGGATCGACGAACGCACCCCGCTCGGCCACCCCCCGCTGCTGGACGGCGCCGTGCTCGCCCTGAACGAGCCCGACCCGGAGGCCGAGGCCCCGTTGGAGGGCCCCGGCGCCGAGGCCGCGGTCGAGCTGCGGGTGGTCGGCGGCCCGGACGCCGGCGGCGTGCACCGGCTGCACGGCGGCGAGGTGCGGGTCGGCCGGTCCAGCCAGGCCGACGTCCCGCTCGACGACCCCGACGTCTCCCGGCTGCACCTCTCGCTCCACCTGGCCGCCGACGGCAGCGTCACCGTGCACGACCTCGGCTCCACCAACGGCACCACGCTGGACGGCCGCCCGCTGACCGAGGACCCGCGCCCGCTGCCGCCCGGCGCCCTGCTGCGGCTCGGCGAGTCCGCCGTGCTGCTGGCCCCCGGCACCGACCAGCAGGCCCGCGCCACCACCCCCGACGGCCTCGGTCACCTCCAGGTCAGCCCGCCGCCCCGGCCGGCCCCGCCCGCTCCCGCCGCCGAGCCGCCGGGAGCCGGGCCGGTCGCCCCCAGCGCCCCCGGCCGCACCCGCTCGCTGCTCGG
>NZ_JBNQTI010000310.1:0-4324 GCF_050325825.1 Kitasatospora sp. LaBMicrA B282 | reverse complement strand
CGCGGCGCTCGACGCCCCGCACGGCCACCACGGGCACGGTGCCCCGCGTCCGCACGGTCCGGGCCGGCCCGTCGGCCGGCGCCGCCGCGGGGACCGGCGCCGCTGCCCCGCCACCCGACCGCTCGGACGGCCCTGGCACCACGGCACGGGCCCGCTGCGCTGACCGCCCACCGGGAGCGGGCGACCACGCGCGGGCGACCGGTCGGACCGCGGCGGGGGTGGGGCCTGTTTGACGGATCTTGCCGGGCGCGCGACGCCGGGCATCCGCCCCCGGCCTCCGGCCGGGAGGTACCCCCACCCCAGCCTCCGGCCGGGGGAGCCGCGCGCTGATCCGACAAGATCCGTCAGAGCGGCCCGAGGGTCAGTACCGCCACCGGGTGGCGGCCACGAGTTGCTCGGGCGCGTGGTCGGCGAAGAGCTCCGCCTCGCCCTGGCGCACCGCCAGCACCGCCTCGAAGAGCGGGTCGCCCAGGGCCTCGCGCAGCACGCCCGAGGCGCGGTAGGCGGCGATCGACTCGGGCAGGCTGCCCGGCAGCCGGGGGACCTCGCCCTCGGGGCGGGTGGCCGGGTCGTCGGCGACCTCGACGGGCAGCACCCGCTGGGCCGCCAGCCCGGCCAGGCCGGCCGCGAGGACACCGCCGACCAGCAGGTAGGGGTTGGCGGCGGCGTCGAAGCACTTGACCTCGGCGTTGGCACTGGCCGCGCCCTCGCCGGGCGGGCCGGGGATCAGCCGCAGCGCGGCCTCGCGGTTCTCCGGGCCCCAGCACTGGTAGGCGCCGGCCCAGTGCTGCGGCACCAGCCGCAGGTAGCTGGCCGGACTCGGCGCGCCGAGCGCCAGCAGGGCCGGCAGCTCGGCCAGCACGCCGGCCAGGAAGGACTCGGCCTCGCCGGTCAGGCCGTGGCGGCCGGGGCCGCCCTGCCCGAGGTTGCGCTCGCCGCGCCAGAGCGAGAGGTGCAGGTGGCCGCCGTTGCCCACGCCGCCGGGCTCGACCGCGGGGGCGACGGAGGTGCGCAGCCCGTGCCGCACGCCGACCGCGCGGATGGTCTGCCGGGCGAGCACCGTGGTGTCGGCCGTGTCCAGCGGCTCCTCGGCGGCCAGCGAGACCTCGAACTGGCCGGGCGCGTACTCGGGGTGGAGCTGGAGCACGGTCAGGCCCTGCTCGTCGAAGGCGTGCAGCAGATCACGCAGGTAGTCGGCGAGGTCGACCAGCCGGTGCAGGCCGTAGGCGGGGCCGTGGGTGGGGTAGACCGGGGGCTGGTCGGGGGCGCCGGCCTCGGCCACCACCCACTCGATCTCGATGCCGGCCCGCAGCCGGAGCCCGCGCCGCGCGGCGGCGCGGACCTGGCGGTGGGCGAAGCGGCGCTGGCAGCCGGGGTGCACGGTGCCGTCCTGGGCGTAGCGGTCGGCGGGGGCCCAGGCCCAGCCGGGCTGGGCGGCGAGCCGGGTGAGCCGGCGCAGGTCGGGGATCAGCCGCAGGTCGCCGACCGGGCCGCCGATGTGGCGGCTGGTGGTGAAGCCGTCGTCGACCAGGGCCACGTCGAAGACGGGGGCGGCGCCGACGCCCCAGGCGGCGGCCTGCTCCAGCCGGCGGACCGGGACGGTCTTCACCCGGGTGAGCCCGGCGTTGTCCACCCAGCTGAGCACGACGCCCTCGACCCCCTCGGCGGCCAGCCGGGCGGCGGCCACCTTGCCCCGGGCGGCCCGCTCGGCGCGCAGCTCGGCGGTCAGCGGCCCGTCCGGTTCGGCGGCCGACGACTCGTCGCCGAGCGGCCCGCCACCGGACGGCTCCGCCCGGCGCGCGCCATCGACCGCGGCAGCCCGGTCGGAGGC
Organism: Kitasatospora sp. LaBMicrA B282; assembly: GCF_050325825.1. Lineage (NCBI taxonomy): Bacteria > Bacillati > Actinomycetota > Actinomycetes > Kitasatosporales > Streptomycetaceae > Kitasatospora > Kitasatospora sp. LaBMicrA B282. The sequence continues at coordinate 2,493 of NZ_JBNQTI010000310.1, read as the reverse complement.
GGGAGGGGGCTGCTCAGCCGTGCTGGTACCCATACGATCCATGCTCCCGTCCGCCGCACCGCCCGGGTATTACCCGGACGGGTGGTTTCGATATCCGGAAGCTGACGATCCGTCAGCGGTGCACGCCGCTCCCGATCACCCCCTCCCCGACCTTTCCCCGACCTCTTCCTACCTGGCAGTAACTTCGCTACAGTGACCGCACGCACCACCGCCGGGCTTCGGGAGCCGCACCGGCGAGGCGCCGCGCCGACCCGCGCGGCCGGGGTGCCGCTTCCAGCACCACCACCTTCCACCTGGCTCACGGGGACTGCGCACGTTCGGCGTCCCCGCGGCGCGGACACCTCGCGGTACGGCCCGGAGCGGACCGGACCGACCACGAGCGCCGCGACCACCACCAGGCGCGCCCGTGCTCGGCACTTCGCGCGATCACCTCGCCCGTCACGGTCCCCGGCCTCCGGTCGGGGCACCCCCGCCCCGGCCACCGGCCCGGGCTGCCCACTCCTCCCCCGGCCTCCGGTCCGGGGACCCCCAGCCTCCGGCAAGGCCGCCCGGCCGCCGCCCCCTCCCCGGGCCGCCCCGTCCCTCCCCGGCCACGCCCCCGCGGCGGCCCGGTCGGGCCACCCGAAAGGACCAGCCACGATGCAGGCTCCCGACTCCCCCCTCGCCCCGCAGCAAGTCCCCTTCCCCACGGTCGCCGTGGTCGGCCTCGGCACCATGGGCGCCGGGGTCGCCGTGGCGGTCGCCCGCAGCGGCCGCCGGGTGATCGGCATCGAGGCCGACGCCACCGCCGCCGCCCGGGCGCTGGCCCGGATCGAGGAGAGCACCGCGCACGCGGTGGCCCGCGAGCGGATCACCGCCGAGGAGCGCACCGCCCTGCTCGCGCTGATCAGCGTCGGCGACCGGCTGGACGCCGCCGCCGCGGCCGACCTGGTGATCGAGGAGGTGCCCGAGCGGCTCGAGCTCAAGCGGGAGGTCTTCGCCGAGCTGGACCGGATCTGCCCGGCCGAGACCGTGCTGGCCACCGGCACCACCTCGCTCTCGGTGACCCGGATCGCCGCCGCCACCGCCCGCCCCGAGCGGGTGCTCGGGCTGCACTTCTTCAACCCGGTGCACGCGATGAAGCTGGTCGAGGTGGTCCGCACCGTACTGACCACTGCTCAGGTCGCCGAGCAGGCCGCCGAGTTCGCCCGTTCGCTGGGCAAGGAGCCGGTGGCGGCGGGCGACCGGGCCGGCTTCGTGGTCAACGGCCTGCTCTTCGCCTACCTCAACCAGGCCGCGGCGATGTACGAGTCCAGGTACGCGACCCGGGAGGACATCGACGCGGCGATGCGGCTCGGCTGCGGCCTGCCGATGGGCCCGCTGGCGCTGCTCGACCTGATCGGCGTGGACACCGCGCGCACCGTGCTGGAGGCGATGTACGAGCAGTCCCGGGACCGGTTGCACGCGCCCGCCCCGATCCTGGGCCAGCTGGTCGCGGCCGGCCTGCTCGGCCGCAAGACCGGGCGCGGCTTCTACAGCTACGAGGCGCCCGGCTCCTCCAAGGTGGTGGCCGAGCCCGGCGCGGCGGCCGCCGCCCGGGTGGCCGGCCGGCCGGTGACCGCGGTCGGGGTCTGCGGCTCGGGCACCATGGCCACCGGCATCGCCGAGGTCTTCGCCAAGGCCGGCTACCGGGTCACCCTGGTGGCGCGCAGCCTGGAGAAGGCGGAGCGGGCGAAGGCCGCGCTGGCCCGCTCGCTGGACCGCTCGGTGGACAAGGGCCGGCTCACCGCCGAGCAGCGGCAGAGCACGCTCGACCTGGTCACCGCGAGCGGGCAGCTCGCCGACCTGGCCGAGGTGGACCTGGCCCTGGAGGCGGTGGCCGAGGACCTCGCGGTCAAGCGCGAGCTGTTCGGCGCGCTGGACAAGATCTGCAAGCCGGGCGCGGTGCTGGCCACCACCACCTCCTCGCTGCCGGTGATCAGCTGCGCGACCGCCACCGAGCGGCCGCGCGACGTGGTCGGGATGCACTTCTTCAACCCCGCGCCGGCGATGAAGCTGGTCGAGGTGGTCTCCACCGTGCTCACCTCGCCCGAGGTGACCTCGACCGTGCTGGAGGTCTGCACCAAGGTCCGCAAGCACGCCGTGGAGTGCGGCGACCGGGCCGGCTTCATCGTCAACGCGCTGCTCTTCCCCTACCTGAACGACGCGGTGCGGATGCTGGAGGAGCACTACGCGACGGTGGACGACATCGACACCGCGATGAAGCTGGGCTGCGGCTACCCGATGGGCCCCTTCGAGCTGCTGGACGTGGTCGGCCTGGACGTCTCGCTGACCATCGAGCGGGTGCTGCACCAGGAGTTCCGCGAGCCCGGGCTGGCCGCCGCCCCGCTGCTGGAGCACCTGGTGGCGGCCGGCTGCCTGGGCCGCAAGACCGGTCGCGGTTTCCGCGACCACGCGCGCCGGTGACCGCCGACCAGGGCCCCGTCGGCCGGCCCGCACCCGAGGGCCGGCCCG
>NZ_JBNQTI010000309.1:0-4340 GCF_050325825.1 Kitasatospora sp. LaBMicrA B282 | reverse complement strand
GGGCCGGGCGCAGCGGCCACGACCGCCGAGCGGGTCGAGCGGGCCCGGCCGGCCGGGGCGGCACCGGCCGCCGGTTCGTCGACCGGGAACGGCCCGGCCGGGTACCCGCCCCGCAACAGCCTGCCGCGCGACGTGGCCGACTTCACCGGCCGCGGCCCGGAGCGGGACCGCCTGCTGGCGGCCGCGGCGGCCCCGGCGACCAGCGCCGTCGTGATCTCCGCGATCGACGGGATGGCCGGGGTCGGCAAGACGGCGCTGGCCGTCCACGTCGCCCACACCCTGGCCGAGCAGTACCCCGACGGCCAGGTCTTCATCGACCTGCACGGCTTCACCCCGGGCCAGCGTCCGCTGGAGCCCGGCACCGCGCTGGCCCGGCTGCTGCGCGCCGTCGGGGTGAGCGAGGACGCCCTGCCCGCGGACCCCGAGGAGCGGGCGCTGCTCTGGCGCGGCGTGGCCGCCGAGCGTCGCCTGCTGATCGTCCTGGACAACGCCGTGGACGCCGCGCAGGTCCGGCCGCTGCTCCCCGGCTCCCCCGGCAGCCTGGTCCTGGTCACCTCGCGGCGCCGGATGCCCGCGCTCGCCGGAGCCGGCGCGCTCTCGCTCGACGTCCTCGAACCGGCCTCGGCCGTCGACCTGTTCGGCCAGATCTGCGGCCCGGACCGGACCGTCGGCGAGGAGGACGCCGTCGCCGCGATCGTCCGGCTCTGCGGCTACCTGCCGCTGGCCATCCGGATCACCGCCGCCCGCCTGGCGCACCGCGGCACCTGGACCCCCTCCCACCTGCTCGCCCGGCTCCGGGACCGGATCAGCCTGCCCACCGAACTCAGGACCCAGGACCAGAGCGTCGCCGCCGCCTTCGCCGTGTCCTACGACGCGCTGGCCCCCGACCAGCAGCGACTCTTCCGCCTCGCCGGACTGCACCCCGGCGACGACTTCTCCGCCTACGCCCTGGCGGCGCTCGCCGACCTGCCGCTGACCGAGACCGAGGACCTGGTCGAGGAGCTCCACGACCACCACCTGCTGATCGAGCAGTCCCTGGGCCGCTACACCTTCCACGACCTGCTGCGCCAGCACGCCCACGGTCTGGCCCGCGCCGAGGAGTCCGAGGCCGGCCGGCAGGCCGCGCTGGAGCGGCTCTTCGCCTACTACAGCCACACCGCCGCCGCCGCGGCGGACATCCTCTACCCCCACGAGTCGCACCGGCGCCCGCACCCGCCGGCGCCCGCCACGCCCACCGACCCGCTGCGCGGTGAGGAGAGCGCCCGCAGCTGGCTCGACACCGAGCTGAACAACCTGATCACCGCCGGCACCCACCCCGTCGCGGCCGCCACCCGGCACAGCAGCGACCTCTCCGCGATCCTGGCCCGCTACCTGGACCACTACGGCCACTACGGCAAGTCCGTGGTCCTGCACGCCGCGGCGGCCGAGTCCACCACGGCCACCGGCAACCCGGCCGGGCACGCCACCGCCCAGACGAACCTGGCGGGGTCGTACTGGCTGCTCGGCCGCTACCCGGACGCCATCGACTGCTTCCAGGCCGCGCTGCTCGGCTTCCGCACCATCGGGGACCAGGCCGGAGAGCGCCGGGTGCTGACCAACCTCGGGGTGACCTACGCCCACCTGAGCCGCCATCAGGAGGCCATCGACCACCTCACCCGGGCGATGGCCTCCTACCGGGCGGCCGGCGACCGCGCGGGCCAGGTGATCGTGCTGAACAACCTCGGCTCGACCTGCGAGCAACTGGAGGACTTCGAGCAGGCGGCGCAGTACCACCGTCAGGCCCTCGCGCTGGCCCGGGAGGTCGGCGACCACGTCACCGAGGGAAAGGCCCTGGCCAACCTCGGGATCACGCTGCACCGCCTCGGCCGGCCGGTCGAGGCCGCGGAGATGCTGCACCAGGCCCAGGCGATGGCCGCCCACGCCGGCGACCGGACCCGCCAGCTGGTCGCCCTCAACGGTCTCGGCGACGTCGCCCGCGCCACCGACCCCGCCCGGGCCCTCGCCAGCCACCGGCAGGCCCGCGAGATCTGCGCCGCGATCGGCGACCGGTTCTCGCTGGCGGGCTGCCACCTGCGGATCGGCGACGACCACCAGGCGATGGGCAACCCCGAGCTGGCCCGGGCGGAGTGGGAGCGGAGCGCCGCGCTGTACACCGAACTGGACGCGACCACCCAACTCGAGACGGTCCGCGCCCGACTCGCCGGGCACTGACCGCCGGGCCGGGCGGGGCTGCGCGTCGGTCGGTCGGCGGTGGGTCTGTCGGTCGGCGGTGCGTGCGTCGGTCGGCAGTGAGTCCGTCAGCCGGCGGTGAGGCGGAGGTTGGCGAGCAGGCGGGTGCCGTCGGAGCTCAGGGCGATCAGCCGGCCGTCCCGGTGCCAGACGGTGGCCGTGCTGCCGTGGTGGCGCAGGCCGAGCCCGGCCGGATCCGCGGCGGGGAAGTGCAGGCGGGCCGCCGTGGCCAGGTCCCGGCCGGTGCCGACCGCCGCGGTGGCGGCGCCGTCGGGAGTCGCGGTCAGCACCGCGGACAGGTCGCCGTCGGCCAGCACCGCGGCGGCCGGGCCGTCGGCGAGAGCGGTCCGGCTCTGCGCCTGCTCGCCGTAGCGGATCAGCTCCGTCCCGTCCGGGGTGAGGGCCAGCAGCGTGCCGTCGGCGAGCAGCGCGGCGGGCCGCGGCGAGTCCGCCAGCGACAGCCGCGAGCGCAGCTGCCAGCCCGGCAGGTCCCAGCGCCACCGCTCCAGCAGCGGGGCGGTGGCGACCACGGCGCTGCACCGGCCCGGCGTGCGGGCGAGCGGGCTCGACAGGAAGGAGCCGTCGCCGAGTTCACGCCAGACCACGGTGGGCCGGGGCGCCAGGGTGTCGAGGACCGCGATGCCGTCCTCGTCGACCGTGCTGAGCAGCCGACCGTCGAAGGAGGACGGGAGGTCGCGGACCCGCAGGGTGGTCCAGGGCCGGATCCTTCGGGTGGCCAGGTCCAGGCGGGCGATCTCGCTGGTCTGCCCGTAGCGTGCGACCAACAGGGCCGTGCCGCCGTGGTCGGCGACCACGAGCCGGTCGGCCGGGGTGTCCCAGCGGGCCCGGGTGCGGCCGTCGGCGGCGAGCAGCCGGACGCCCGCCTGGCCGCAGGCGACGAGCACCGAGCCGGACTCCAGGGCGACCGCGTCGCAGACCGGCAGGCGGCCGGGCTCCGGGTCCGCGCCGATCGTCAGCGGCGCTGCGGCGGCGGCCGGGGCGGGCCGCGGCGGGCGCAGGTCGGCCGCGGCGAGCGGGTCGGCCCGCTTCAGCAGGTCGCCGAAGAGCCGGCGCCCGGTGGGGGCGGCGAGGTCGGGCCCGAAACCCTGGTCCCGGACCAGGGCCCGGGCGGCCGCGGTCGCGATCTCGCGGTCCAGGGCCGGGTCGTTGCCCGGCAGGCGGGCGAGGGCTGCCGCCAACTGGGCCCGCTGCCCCCGGTCCTGCGGCTCGCGGCCGTCGAGGATGCTCAGGGTCAGTGACGCGCTCGCCCCGCCCGCGCCGAGCGCCAGCAGGTGGGCGAGGGAGCGGGCGCGGGTCGGGCCGCCGAGCGCGACGCCGTCGCGCAGATCGCCGGCGACCAGTGGTCGCAGGCGCTCGTCGGGCCAGGCGGCCTCGACGGCACCGAGCCGGTCGCCGGCCGCCTGGCAGGAACGCACCCAGGCCGTGCGGAGTTCGCGGGCAGCGTCCTGATCGAGCTCCGCCAGGCGCTGCACGGTGGCCGCGAAGGCGCCGTGCCGCTGGGCGATCCGTACGGCGCGGTCCCGGTCGCCGGCCTGCCACCACAGCCGGACCGGCAACTCGGGGTCCAGGCCCCGCCCTTCGGCCAGCTCGGCGGCGCTGCGGTGGCGGCCGTGCCGCTCCAACAGGGCGACCGCCTCGGCCGGGGCGGCGAGCAGGTCCGCCAAGGCGAAGGCCGCCTCGTCGATCCGGCCCTCCTGCTCCAGCGCCTCGGCCGCCGCGCGGTAGAGCTCGGTGAGGTGCTGATGGACCGTCGGGGTGGACACCGCCGGGGTCGGGCCCCCGGGGGTGCGGTGGGGATCGGCTCGGAGCTCGCCCGTGCGGCGCTGCGGCAGGGCGAGCGTGAGCCAGCGCTCCTGGTCGGCGCCCTTCGCGTCGCCGAGGGCGACGGCGTCGCGCAGGGCGTCCTCCCAGCGGCGCTGCTGGAAGGCCTGGGACAGCTCCCGCAGGTAGCGGGCGTGCCGGCCGCGCACCATCCGCGCGGCGGGGGTGCGCAGCGCGAACGCGGCGAGCAGGCCGGCCAGCGGCGCCCAGGCGGGGCGCCGGGACCGACCGCCGCTGCGCGAGCGACCGCGGGCACGCGACCGACCGCC
>NZ_JBNQTI010000308.1:0-4442 GCF_050325825.1 Kitasatospora sp. LaBMicrA B282 | reverse complement strand
TCAAACGCGCCGAGCACGGCAACCCGCCCGGGCCCGACGCGCCAACGGTCCGGCTGGTCGCACCCACCAGAACCAGGCCAAAAAGCCAGAAAACACCCTAAATCACCAGTATTGGCCCTAGGGTGATGGCGGACGAGAGGAGCACACCATGACCGAGTCACACCCGCTGGTCGACCTGGCCGGCAAGTCCTGTCTGGTGACCGGCGCCGCGAGCGGGATCGGGCGCGCCACCGCCACCCTGCTGGCCCGGCTGGGCGCCCGGGTGGTCGCCACCGACGTGAACGCGGCGGGCCTGGAGCGGCTGCGCGAGCGGCTGGCCGCCGACGGGCAGGTGGTCGAGTGCGTGGTGGGTGACGTCACGGTGCCCGCCGACGTGCGGCGGATGGTCGACACCGCCGTCCGGACCGCCGGGCGGCTGGACGTCGCGGTCGCCAACGCCGGGGTGCTCCCGCTCTCGGACGTGCTGTCGACCACCCCCGAGGAGTGGGACCGGGTGATGGCGGTGGACGGCAAGGGGATGTTCCTGACCTGCAAGTACGCGATCGAGGCGATGCAGGACGGCGGCGGCGCGGTGGTCTGCGTCTCCTCGATCTCCGGCCTGGCCGGCCAGGCCCGCCAAGCCGCCTACGGGCCGGCGAAGTTCGTCGCCTCCGGCCTGACCATGCACCTGGCCGTGGAGTGGGCCGCCCACGGCATCCGGGTCAACGCGGTGGCCCCCGGCACCATCACCACCGAGCGCGTGCAGGCGCTGCGCGACGAGCCGGGCGGGCCGGAGTACCTGGCCGCGATGGCCGAGGACCACCCGCTGGGCCGGCTCGGCCGGCCGGAGGAGGTGGCCCGGGCGATCGCCTTCCTGGCCTCGGACGCGGCCTCGTTCATCACCGGGGTGGTCCTCCCGGTGGACGGCGGCTACCTGGCGCGTTGAGCGGCTGCGCGGCTCGTTGAAAGGCGGGCCCGGTTCGGCCGGCCCCGGTCAGGCCGCGGCGACCGCCTCGGCGATCGGGGCCTCACCCGAGACCAGCTCCAGGGTGCGGCCGACCAGCGGCGCCGGCTCGGCCAACAGCGCGGCGAGCACCGCGGCCACGTCGGCCCGCGGGACCGAGCCGCGGCCGACGGCGCCGGCCAGCCGGACCAGGCCGGCCGGCGGCTCGTCGGTCAGCCGGCCGGGGCGCAGCACCGTCCAGTCCAGCGCCGAGCGCGAGCGCAGGTCGTCGTCGGCGGCGCCCTTGGCCCGCAGGTAGGCGCCGAAGACCGGGTCGGCGCCGTCCGGCGCCTGGGCGTCGGCGCCCATCGAGGAGATCATCAGGTAGCGGCGGACGCCGGCCAGCTCGGCGGCGTCTGCGAGCAGCACGGCCGCACCGCGGTCCACCGTGTCCTTGCGCGCGGCGCCGCTGCCCGCGCCGGCACCGGCGGCGAAGACCACCGCGTCGGCACCGTCCAGGGTCCTGGCCAGCTCGGCCGGAGAGTCGGCCTCCAGGTCCGCCAGTACCGCCTCGGCGCCGCGCTCGCGCAGGTCGGCGGCGTGCTCGGGACGGCGGATCAGACCGATCGGGTGATCCCCGCGGGCGGCGAGCAACTGCTCCAGGTGGAGCGCGATCTGACCGTGGCCACCGGCGATGACGATTCGCATGGGCGCCACGCTACCGTCCGGACCGCGCTCCCCGGTGGAGGAGCGCCCAGCTGCGCGGTGGCCGCCGGGACCCCGCGCGGTGGCCGCCGGGGCCCCGCATGGTGGCCGCCCGGGCCCGGCTGACCGGACGTCAGCGCCGCCGGCTCCCGCAGCCGCCTACGCTGGGATCATGCACGACACGGCCCCCGTCCCCGACCCCGCCGCCGCGCCGACGACGCCTGCCGCGCCCGGGCCCGCCGCGGCCCCCGGCGCCCAGCCGCTGCGGGTGCTGGTGGTGGAGGACGACCCGGCGATCGCCCGCTCCCTGGTGCGCGGCCTGGAGCGGGCGGGCTACGCGGCGGGCAGCGTGGGCACCGGCCAGGCCGCGCTGCGCCAGGAGCCGATGCCCGACGTGGTGCTGCTCGACCTCGGGCTGCCGGACCTGGACGGGGTGCTGGTCTGCCGGATGCTGCGCAGCCGGTCGGACGCGGCGATCATCGTGGTGACCGCGCGCGGCGAGGAGGGCGACCGGGTCAGCGCGCTCGACGAGGGGGCCGACGACTACCTGGTCAAGCCGTTCGGGCTGGCCGAGTTGCTGGCCCGGATCCGCGCGGTGCTGCGCCGCACCCGGCCCACCGCACCCGAACTGCTCAGCCACGGCCCGCTCACCGTGGACCCGCGCACCCGCAAGGTCACCGTGCACGGCGGCGAGGTGGCGCTGACGCCCAAGGAGTTCGACATCCTGGAGTGCCTGGCCCTGGACCCGGGCCGGGTGGTGACCCGGCAGGAGATCCTGGAGCGCGCCTGGGACGCCCACTGGTACGGGCCGACCAAGGTGCTGGACGTCCACATGGCGGCGTTGCGCCGCAAGCTCGGCGTGCCCGGGCTGGTCGAGACGGTGTACGGGCACGGCTTCCGGCTGGGCACGGGGACGGGTGCGGGGACCGAGGCGGGCACGGGCACGGGAACGGGCACGGGCACGGGCACCGGCGACGAGCCGCCCGGCGGCCCCGAGCGGTCATGACCCGGCGGATCGCGCTGACCGTCTCCCTGCTGGTGGTGGTCCTGCTGGTGCTGGCCGTGGTGCCGCTCGGCGTGCTGCTGACCGACCGCGAGCAGACCGCGTTCCGCGGCGCCGCCGCGGACGCCACCCGCTCGATCTCGGCGGCGGCCGAGGAGCACCTCTCCGACGGGAAGTCCGACGAGCAGCTGCGCCGGCTGCTGGACCAGGCCCAGCGCGACGGCGGCTGCGCCGCGGTGTACGACGCCCACGGGCAGCAGCTCGCCCGCACCTCCTGCCCGACCGCGACCGGCGGCCCCGTCCCGGCCCTGGTCGCCGCCGTGCTCGCCCACCCGGACCCGCAGCAGACCCGCAACGTGCGCACCGACGACCGGCTCACCGTGGCCGCACCGGTCGGCGACGGCGACGACGCGGTCGGCGTCGCCGTGCTGGCCCGCTCCACCGACTCGCTAGACGACCGGATCACGGTGATCTGGGGCTGGCTCGCGCTGATCGGCGTGGCCGGGCTGCTCGGCGGCACCCTGGTCTCGGTCCGGCTGGCCCGCTGGGTCGGGCGGCCGCTGCACGAGGTGGACCTGGCGGCCCGGCGGCTCGGCGAGGGCGACCTCGCGGCGCGGGCGCCGGCCGGCCGCGGTCCGCAGGAGGTGCGGCGGCTGGCGGCGACCTTCAACACCATGGCGGCGCGGACCGAGGCGCTGGTGCACGGGCACCGCGCGGTGATCGCCGACGTCTCGCACCAGCTGCGCACCCCGCTGGCGGCGCTGCGGCTGCGGCTGGATCTGCTCGCGGACGCCGCGGCGGACCGGCCGGCCGCGGCCGGTGGCAGCGAATCCGGGGGCGCATCCGGCGGCGGTCTGGGCAGCGAGGCGGCGGCGGACCTGGCCGGCGCGCAGGAGGAGATCGCCCGGCTCTCCCGGCTGGTGGACGGGCTGCTCGCCGCCGCCCGGGCCGAGAGCGCGGTGCCCCGCCCGGTCGCGGTGCGGCCGGCCGAGGTGGCCGGGGAGCGGGTGGCGGCCTGGGAGCCGCTGGCCACCGAGCGGCGGGTGACGCTCAGCGTGCACTGCCCGCCGCGGCTGGTCGCCTGGCTGGGCGCGGGCGACCTGGAGCAGGTGCTGGACAACCTGCTGGCGAACGCCCTGGACGCGGTCCCGGCCGGCGGCCGGGTGCGGATCGAGGGCGCGGCCCGCGACGGCGACACGGTGCTGCTGCGGGTGGTGGACAACGGGCCCGGGATGACCGCGGCGGCCCGGCGCACGGCGTTCCGCCGGTTCGGCAACCCGGAGGCGACCGGCACCGGGCTCGGGTTGGCGATCGTGCACCGGCTGGTCACCGCCAACGGCGGCAGCGCCCGGCTGACCGACACGCCCGGCCGCGGCCTGACGGTCGAGCTCGAGCTCCCCGCGGCCCGCTCGACCGCCGGTTGAGACCTTCGTCCCAACCCAGCTGACCTGGGACTCTTCGCATCTTAACCAGTTGTGAAGCTCTTCTGAACGGGTTTCCGACAGGTCGGTGGGAAACCTGGGCTCGGATGGACCCCGGTACCCGAGGAGCCCCCGAGGAGCCCGCGATGAGCGCTGACCACCAGACCCCGAACCGTCGAGCCGTCCGGCTGCGCCGCTGGGGGCGGCGCCGGGTCAACGCCGCCACCATCGGCGCCGGGGTGGCCGCAGCCGCGGGATCGGTGGTCCTCGGGACGGGCTACGCGCACTCGCTGCCCGGGCACACCGCGCAGCCGCCGAGCCTGGCCGCCCGCCCGGTCGGCGCCGCCACGCCCGCGGCCGCGCCCACCGCCACCCCGTCGCCCACCAGATC
>NZ_JBNQTI010000307.1:2453-4533 GCF_050325825.1 Kitasatospora sp. LaBMicrA B282 | reverse complement strand
CGGCGCCGCCGGGCGGTCACCACGGGCATGGTGACGCTGCTGGCCGCGGTGGCGGTGGGGTGGCTGGGGTTCGGCCCGGAGGGCGCGTTCGCGGCCCGTGGCGGGGCCGCACAGGCCGCCGCCGGCCCGCTGCCGGCCCCGGTGGCGGCGACGACCCCGAGCGGCTCACCGCAGCCGGACGCGGCCGCCGCGCACACCGAGGCCCCCAGCGCCGACCGCTCCGACCGGACGGACGGCAGCTACGCCGCGATACCCGGGCTCGGCCCGGGCTTCACCGCGAAGATACCGGCCGCCAGCACCCAGGTGGTGCTGGCCTCCGGCGCCGACAAGAACTCGGCGAACGCCACCGTGACCCTCTGGTCCCGCACCCCCGACGGCCGCTGGCGGCCCGGCACGGCGTGGCCCGCGCACAACGGCGACGGGGGCTGGAGCGCCGACAAGCACAACAACGACCTGCACAGCCCGATCGGCGTCTTCACCCTCAGTGACGCGGGCGGACTGAAGGCGGACCCGGGCAGCAAGCTGCCCTACCACCAGGACGGCGGCTTCGTGGCCTCCGGCACCGGGTTCAACGGCGAGTCGCTGGCCGGAGCCTTCGACTACGTGGTGGCGATCGACTACAACCGGGTGGTGGGCACCTCCCCGCTGGACACCCGCGAGCCGCTGGGCGAGGCCAAGGGCGGCGGCGTCTGGCTGCACGTGGACCACGGCGGCCCGACCCACGCCTGCGTCTCGCTCGCCGAGGCCGACCTGCTCCAGCTGATCCGCACCCTCGACCCGGCCGCCCATCCGGTGATCGTGATGGGCGACGCGGCCTCGCTGGCCACCTGACCGGGCCCCGGTCGTCAATCTGAGTTTTCTCTTTGCGTCACCGGAAAGCGGTAGCTTTTCGTTGGTACACAAGGGCTGTTGTCAGGCTCCTACAGCTTCCGGGGCCGGATCCTGTCGTGGGCCGTGAGCAGTTGACGCGCGAGTAACCGGGTTGCATGGCAGCATGACCGCCTCCCGCATCGTGTCGCTCGGCCACTACCAGCCCGCCAAGGTCCTCACCAACGACGACCTCGCCGTGCTGGTCGACACCGACGACCAGTGGATCCGCAGCCGGGTGGGCATCCGCCGGCGGCACATCGCCGAGGACGAGACGCTGGTCGACCTCGCCACCGAGGCGGCCCAGAAGGCGCTGGCCAACAGCGGCCACACGCCCGACGACATCGACCTGGTGGTGGTGGCCACCTGCACCGCCGTGGAGCGCAGCCCCAACACCGCCTGCGCCGTCGCGGCCCGGCTGGGGATCAAGAGCCCGGCCGCCTACGACATCAACACGGTCTGCTCCGGCTTCTCCTACGCGCTGGCCACCGCCGACCACGCGATCCGGGCCGGCGCCGCGCGGCGCGCGCTGGTGATCGGGGCCGAGCGGATGTCCGACACCATCGACTGGACCGACCGCTCGACCTGCGTGATCTTCGCCGACGGCGCGGGCGCCGCGGTGGTGGAGGCGGAGCCGGACAGCGCGGTGCCCGGGATCGGCCCGGTGGTCTGGGGCTCGGAACCGGAGAAGTCCGACGCGGTGACCATCACCGGCTGGAAGCCGGTGATCGGCCAGCAGGGCCAGACGGTCTTCCGCTGGGCCACCACCCAGATCGCCCCACTGGCCCGGCAGACCTGCGAGCGGGCCGGGATCGACCCCAGCGAGCTCAAGGGCTTCGTGGCGCACCAGGCGAACCTGCGGATCATCGACGCGATCGCCAACAAGCTCGGCGCCACCGGCGCGGTGATCGCCCGTGACGTGGTGGACTCCGGCAACACCTCGGCCGCCTCGATCCCGCTGGCGCTCAGCAAGCTGGTCGAGCGCGGCGAGCTGACCAGCGGCGATCCGGTGCTGCTCTTCGGCTTCGGCGGCGGGCTGGCCTACGCCGGCCAGGTGATCCGCTGCCCCTGACAGGCCCTAGGGGCCCTCAAGCGGGCCCGGATGTGCAGACGGCTGTGGGGGGGGGGGCGAAAGGTTTCCCCCCCCCACCCCCCTTCCTTTCCTCCCCCCCCCTTCCCTCCCCCCACCCCCCCCCCCCCCCCCACCCCCCCC
>NZ_JBNQTI010000307.1:0-2443 GCF_050325825.1 Kitasatospora sp. LaBMicrA B282 | reverse complement strand
GTGTGGGCGGGACCCCGACGGGGTCCCGCCCACAGCCACGTGTCTGGCCAGCGCGCTGCGGTACGTCGGCGAACCTCCCCCGAGGACACGGCCGCCGCCCGACGTTCCACCGGACAGGAGGCCGGGGCCACGCGCGAGCACACGATATGAAGGACTAGCGGGTCGTAGGACGATCTACTTGGGCGGCCGCTTGCCGGTGACGCCCAGGTAGACCAGTGGGGCGAGGGTGGGCTTCAGATCCTTGACCTTGACTCCCCAGGAGGTGAAGGCCTTCTGATGCTCCGCCGCCGAGGCCAGCAGCGAGATCAGCGAGCCGGCCACCGCCGCGGCGTCCTGCGCCTTGTCGGCCTGGCCCTTGGCCTGGAGTTCCTTGACGGCGTCCGCGAGTGGCTTGGCCACCGAGTTGAGGACCGTCATGCGGATCTTGAAGAACCGCTTGTCCCCTTCTGCGGCACCGAGGGTGACCACCCGGAGAATGGCGTCGTTCTTGCGCCAGAAGGCGAGGAATCCGTCCACCAGTTCTTCGGAGGTGGTGGTGCCGGACTTTCCCGCCCAGGACTTTCCGTCGATCAGCTCTTTGAGCTCGACGCTGTCCTTGGCCATTTCCTCGGCGATCTCGAGGACAGCGCCCTCGACATCCGGGAAGTACTGGTAGAAGGTCGCGGGGGAGGTACCCGCCATACGGGCGACGTCGATGACCTTGACGTCCCGGTACGGCGACGTGCTGAGCATCTCGCGGAGGCAGTCGAGCAGCTTCTGCCGCGTCTCCTGTCCGCGTCGCCCGGCGACGCGACCGTCGACGGTGCGAACTTGTCCTGTCATGCCGTCAGCTTACCGCGCACCGATCATGCCGCGATTCGGTGATGCGACTATTAGTCCGTGCGGGGTGCGTAATGGGGAGCGGGATAGCGATATTCGAAGCCCCCCCGTGTGCTGATGGCGGCACAGAGTGACGGGGAGTGGACTGAGGGGCTCTCGGGTTGCTCTGCGTAGCCCCGTGCATGAATGCGGTTACTTCCGAGCCGACGTCAGATCGGCCGGGCGGGTGCGTATTCGACAGGCCGTCGGTCGGCACCGGCCCCCGGTCCGCCCGGCCGCCCGCGCCCGGTCCGCACCGGCCGGCCACGCCCCGCCGGGCCTCCGGGGTGGCTGGAAGCCGACGGTCGCCCGCGACACGGCCGCGGCACCGAAGCGGGGGGAGATTGGCTCAGGGGCCGCACGCATTGGAGAATCAACCGCGGCCCCCGAACGGGTGGCGAGCGGACGGGGAGGTGGCAGCCGAGTGGACCAGCTGACGGCGCAGGATCCGAGACGGATCGGGCCCTTCGAGGTGCTCGGGCGCCTCGGCGCCGGTGGGATGGGGCTGGTGTACCTGGCTCGGTCGGCCTCCGGTCGCCGGGTGGCGATCAAGACGGTGCGCGGCGAGCTCGCCGAGGACGAGCTGTTCCGGGTGCGCTTCGCCCGCGAGATCGCGGCGGCCAAGACGGTCGGCGGCTTCTACACCGCGGCCGTGGTCGACGCGGACGCGGACGCCCGGGTGCCCTGGCTGGCCACCGCGTACGTGCCGGCGCCCTCGCTGGAGGACCTGGTCGGGGAGGTCGGGCCGCTGCCGGTGGACGGGGTGCGCTGGCTGATCGCGGGGATCGCCGAGGCGCTGCAGTCCATCCACGCCGCCGGCCTGGTGCACCGCGACCTCAAGCCGTCCAACGTGCTGGTGGTCGAGGACGGGCCGCGGGTGATCGACTTCGGGATCGCCGCCGGCGTCTCGCACACCCGGCTGACCATGACCAACGTGGCGGTCGGCACCCCCGCCTACATGTCGCCGGAGCAGGCCAAGGACAGCCGCAGCGTCACCGGGGCCAGCGACGTCTTCTCGCTCGGCTCGCTGCTGGTCTTCTGCGCCACCGGCCACGCGCCCTACCGGGGCGGCAACCCGGTGGAGACGGTCTTCAAGCTGCTGCGCGACCAGCCCGACCTGTCCGGGCTGCCGGTGGAGCTGGTGGACCTGGTGCGGGCCTGCATGCGCCCGGCGCCGGAGCACCGGCCCACCCCGGCGCAGATCCAGGCGGAGCTGGCGCCGCACCTGTTCTCCGGGGACGACGCGGGCGAGGAGGGCGGCACCTGGCTGCCGCCGGCCGCGCTGGACCTGATCGAGCGCAAGCGGCACCGGCGCCCCGCGGCCCCGGCCCGGCCGCCGGCCCAGCCGGTCCACTCCCCGCCGCCGCAACAGCCCCAGCAGCAGCCCCTGCACCAGCCGGCGAACCCGTCGGCGAACGCGAGCCAGAACCAGGCGCACCAGGCGCACCAGGGGTCGATGGCGGCGCCGCCGGCCCCGGCCGGCCACTGGGGCCCGCCGCCCGCCCAGCCCCCGGCGCACCCCGGCGCCCACGCACCCGCCACCGGCCCGGTCCGGCCCGAGGGGGTCGACCCGCGCACCGGTGCG
>NZ_JBNQTI010000306.1:0-4538 GCF_050325825.1 Kitasatospora sp. LaBMicrA B282 | reverse complement strand
CCGCCGCGCCGCTGGCAGCCGCTCCGCCCGCGCCGCCGGCCCCCAAGGCCACCGCCGCCGCGCCCGCCGCCCCGGCGGCCGAGAGCACCGGCCCGGAGCTGGTCCCGCTGCGCGGCCCGGCCAAGGCCGTCGCCAGCAACATGGACGCCTCGCTGGAGGTGCCGACCGCCACCAGCGTGCGCGCGGTCCCGGCGAAGCTGCTGATCGACAACCGCATCGTCATCAACAACCACCTGCAGCGCGCCCGCGGCGGCAAGGTCTCCTTCACGCACCTGATCGGCTACGCCATGGTGCAGGCGCTGAAGGCCACGCCGGGCATGAACCACAGCTACGCCGTCAAGGACGGCAAGGCGTTCCTGGTCAAGCCCGACCACGTGAACCTGGGCCTGGCGATCGACCTGGTGAAGCCGAACGGCGACCGCCAGCTGGTCGTCGCGGCCATCAAGAAGGCCGAGACGCTGGACTTCTTCGGCTTCTGGCAGGCCTACGAGGACATCGTCCGCCGGGCCCGCGCCAACAAGCTGACCATGGACGACTTCACCGGGGTCACGGTCTCGCTGACCAACCCGGGCGGCATCGGCACCGTGCACTCGGTCCCGCGCCTGATGCAGGGCCAGGGCACCATCCTCGGCGTCGGCGCGATGGAGTACCCGGCCGAGTTCCAGGGCTCCTCGCAGGAGACCCTCTCCCGGCTCGGCGTCTCCAAGATCATGACGCTGACCTCGACCTACGACCACCGGGTCATCCAGGGCGCCGCCTCCGGCGAGTTCCTGCGCGCGATCCACCAGCTGCTGCTGGGCGAGAACGGCTTCTACGACGAGGTCTTCGAGTCGCTGCGGATCCCGTACGAGCCGGTCCGCTGGGCCACCGACGTGGCCACCACCCACGAGGACGAGGTCAACAAGACCGCCCGCGTGATGGAGCTGATCCACTCCTACCGGGTCCGCGGCCACCTGATGGCGGACACCGACCCGCTGGAGTACAAGCAGCGCAAGCACCCGGACCTGGACGTGGTCCAGCACGGCCTGACGCTGTGGGACCTGGAGCGCGAGTTCGCCGTCGGCGGCTTCGGCGGCCAGAAGATGATGAAGCTGCGCGACGTCCTCGGGCTGCTGCGCAACACCTACTGCCGCACCGTCGGCATCGAGTACATGCACATCCAGGACCCCAAGCAGCGCAAGTGGCTGCAGGAGCACCTGGAGAAGCCGTACACCAAGCCGGAGCGCGAGGAGCAGCTGCGCATCCTGCGCCGGCTGAACTCGGCCGAGGCCTTCGAGACCTTCCTGCAGACCAAGTACGTCGGCCAGAAGCGGTTCTCGCTGGAGGGCGGCGAGTCGCTGATCCCGCTGCTCGACGCGACCATCGACTCGGCCGCCGAGCACCGCCTCGACGAGGCCGTGATCGGCATGGCCCACCGCGGCCGCCTGAACGTGCTGGCCAACATCGTCGGCAAGCCGTACGGCAAGATCTTCGGCGAGTTCGAGGGCAACCTCGACCCGAAGTCGATGCACGGCTCCGGCGACGTGAAGTACCACCTGGGCTCGGAGGGCACCTTCACCGGCCTGGACGGCGAGACCATCAAGGTCTCGCTGGCCGCCAACCCCTCCCACCTGGAGACGGTCGACCCGGTCGTCGAGGGCATCGCCCGCGCCAAGCAGGACATCCTGGACCAGGGCGGCACCACCTTCCCGGTGCTGCCGATCCAGATCCACGGCGACGCGGCCTTCGCCGGCCAGGGCGTGGTCGCGGAGACCCTGAACATGTCGCAGCTGCGCGGCTACCGCACCGGCGGCACCGTGCACATCGTGGTGAACAACCAGGTCGGCTTCACCGCCGCCCCGGCCTCCAGCCGTTCCTCGATGTACTGCACCGACGTGGCCCGGATGATCGAGGCCCCGATCTTCCACGTGAACGGCGACGACCCGGAGGCCGTGGTCCGCGTCGCGCGGCTCGCCTTCGAGTTCCGCCAGGCGTTCCACAAGGACGTCGTGATCGACCTCATCTGCTACCGCCGCCGCGGTCACAACGAGGCCGACAACCCGTCGTTCACCCAGCCGCTGATGTACGACCTGATCGACAAGAAGCGCTCGGTGCGCAAGCTCTACACCGAGGGCCTGATCGGTCGCGGCGACATCACCATGGAAGAGGCGGAGCAGGCGCTCCAGGACTTCCAGGGCCAGCTGGAGAAGGTCTTCGCCGAGGTCCGCGACGCGGCCGGGGCCCAGCAGGCGGCGCCCGGCGCCAAGCCGGTGGCCGACTTCCCGGTCTCGATCCAGACCGGCATCTCCCAGGAGATGGTCAAGCGGATCGCCGCCTCGCAGGTCAACCTGCCGGAGTGGCTGACCGTCCACCCGCGCCTGCTGCCGCAGCTGCAGCGCCGCGCCGCCTCGATCGAGGACGGCACGATCGACTGGGCCACCGGCGAGTGCCTGGCCGTCGGCTCGCTGCTGATGGAGGGCCACCCGGTCCGCCTCGCCGGCCAGGACAGCCGCCGCGGCACCTTCGGCCAGCGCCACGCGGTGCTGATCGACCGGGTCACCGGCGAGGACTACACCCCGCTGCTGTACCTGACCGAGGACCAGGCCCGGTTCACCGTCTACGACAGCCTGCTGTCGGAGTACGCGGCGATGGGCTTCGAGTACGGCTACTCGCTGACCCGCCCGAACTCGCTGGTCATGTGGGAGGCGCAGTTCGGCGACTTCGTCAACGGCGCGCAGACCGTGGTCGACGAGTACATCGCCTCGGCCGAGCAGAAGTGGGGCCAGCACTCCGGTGTCACCCTGCTGCTGCCGCACGGCATGGAGGGCCAGGGCCCGGACCACTCGTCCGCCCGCCCGGAGCGCTTCCTGCAGCTGTGCGCCGACAACAACATGACGGTCGCCATGCCGACCCTGCCGTCGAACTACTTCCACCTGCTGCGCTGGCAGGTGCACAACCCGCACCACAAGCCGCTGGTCGTCTTCACCCCGAAGTCGATGCTGCGTCTGAAGGCCGCGGCCAGTTCGGTGGAGGAGTTCACCGCCGGCTCGTTCCGTCCGGTGATCGGCGACTCCACGGTCGACCCCAAGAACGTGCGCAAGGTGCTGATCACCGCGGGCAAGTTCTACTACGACCTGGAGGCGGCGCGCACCGAGCGCGGCGTCACCGACACCGCCATCGTCCGGGTCGAGCGGCTCTACCCGCTGCCGGTCGCCGAGCTCCAGGAGGAGCTGGCCCGGTACGGCGACGACGTCCAGTTCATCTGGGCCCAGGAGGAGCCGGCCAACCAGGGTGCCTGGCCGTTCATCGCGATGAACCTGGTCGACCACCTGGACGTGGTGATCGGTCGCAAGGCCGGCTTCGCCCGCCTGCGCCGGGTCGCCCGCGCGGCCGCCTCGGCCCCGGCCGTGGGTTCGGCCAAGCGTCACGCCGCCGAGCAGCAGGCGCTGATCGAAGAGGTGTTCAGCCTCTGACGGGTGCTCTGACCACACGTCAATAACGGTCTACGGCCCGGCCTCCGCAGAGGCCGGGCCGTTCGCTACTCTCACGCCATGCCTGCCGATGACCAGCGCTCCGCCGCACCACTGCCGCCCGCCTTCCAACCCCTCCAGCCGGACGACCCGACGTCGGTGGCCGGCTACCGGCTCTACGCGCGGCTCGGGGCCGGCGGCATGGGCCGGGTCTACCTCTCCTACACCCCGGGCGGCCGCCCGGTGGCGCTCAAGGTGGTCCGCCCGGAGTTCGCCGAGGACTCCGAGTTCCGCCGCCGGTTCGGCCAGGAGGTGACCAACGCGCAGCGGATCCACGGCCTGTACACCGCCCAGGTGATCGACGCCGGCACCGAGGCCGACACCCCGTGGCTGGTCACCGCGTACGTGCCCGGGCCCTCGCTGGCCCAGGTGGTGCGCGAGCACGGGGCGCTGCCGGTGCGCACCGTGCTGCTGCTGCTCGGCGGCATCGCCGAGGCGCTGCAGGCGATCCACAAGGTCACCGTGGTGCACCGCGACCTCAAGCCGGCCAACGTGCTGGTGGCCGCGGACGGCCCGCGAGTGATCGACTTCGGCATCGCGCGGGCCGCCGACGCCACCGTGCTGACCGGTACCGGCTTCCGGATCGGCTCGCCCGCCTTCATGGCCCCGGAGCAGGCCCAGGGCACTTCCGTCACCCCGGCCACCGACGTCTTCGCGCTCGGTGCGCTGACCGCCTACGCGGCCAGCGGGGTGCTGCCGTTCGGCGAGGGGCCGGAGACCGCGGTGCTCTACCGGGTGGTGCACGAGCCGGCGGACCTCAGCAAGGTGCCCGCCGACCTGCGCGAGCTGGTCCAGCGCTGCCTGGCCAAGTCGCCGGAGGACCGGCCCACGCCGGCCGAGATCATCGAGGTCGCGAGCAACCACCCCGAGGTCGGCGGGCAGTTGCGGTTCGCCGACGACTGGCTGCCGGCGCCGGTGAACACCGAGATCACCCGGCGCGCCGACCTGCCCAGGCCGCCGGCGACGGTGCCCGCGCCGCCCGCCGTGCCGCCGGTGGCCGCCGGGGCCGCCGCTGCCGCGGTGAGCGCG
>NZ_JBNQTI010000305.1:0-4550 GCF_050325825.1 Kitasatospora sp. LaBMicrA B282 | reverse complement strand
CGCGCCCACCGCGCCGCGCGGGGTGGGCCGGCTCCGGTCGGGGCTGCGCGGCCTGTGGCCCGCGCTGGCCGGGACGGCCGCCGTCCTGCTGACCGTCGCCGCGGCCGTGCAGCTGGCCGGCGCCGCCGGCACCGCGGACCGCTACCGCGCGATGCCGAGCTGCGACCGGGCCGGCGCGCAGACCTGCATCGTGACCGAGGACCGGCTGCTGGACTCGGTCGAGGACGACGGCGGCGGGGGCGGCGGCGTGCTGCTCCTGGTGGACGGCGGTGGCTCCGCCACCGACCCCGGCTACTACGACGTGGCCGCGCTGCCCCCGGCCTTCCAGGGCCTGGCCAACGGCTCCAGGATCCAGGTGCTGCACGCCTCGGACGGCTCGGCGGTCCTGGGGATCCGCTACGAGGGGGTCACGGTCGCCCCGGAGGGCGCGCCGGACAGCCAGGTCGGCGCGCACCTCTCGTACCTGGTCGCCGCTTTGCTGGCGGCCGCGCTGTTCCTCGTCTGGACCGTCGCGAGCATCCGTTCCCACCGCCGCTACCCCTGGTGGGCCCCGCTCTGCCTGCCGGCCCTGCTGGCCGCCTGCGTGGTCGCCGACCGGCGGAGCGTCGACCCGGCCCCGCTGAGCGCCGCGAACTACCTGCCGGCGGCGCTGCTGCTGGTCGCGGGGCTCGCGCTGGGCGGCGCGCTCGACCGGGTGCTGGCGGCCCGCGCAGCGCGGCGGGCGGCGGCGGTCGCGGCGGCGGCAGTGGCGGCGGGCTGAGGGCGGGACCGGCTCAGCCGCGGGCCGACAGCTGCCGCTCGACCTCGGCCTTGTCCAGGCCCAGGCCGCTCAGCACACCGCTGCCGTGCTCGTGCTCCAGCAGGGCGAGCAGCAGGTGCTCGGTGCCGACGTAGTTGTGGGAGAGCCGGATCGCCTCACGGAAGGTCAGCTCCAGGACCTTCTTCGCCGGGCCGTCGTACGGGATCAGCTCGGGCACCTCGCCCCCCGGCGCCGGCAGCACCGCGGTCGCCGCCGTACGGACGGCGTCGACCCCGAGCCCCGCGGCCACCAGCAGCTGCACGCCCAGGCCCTCGGGCTCGTGCAGCAGGCCGAGCAGCAGGTGGTCGACCCCGATCTCGGCGTTGCCCGCGGTGCGGGCCTCCTCCTGGGAGGCCATGACCACGTTCCGCGCCCGGTCGGTGAAGCGGGCGAAGGCCTGGCCGGGGTCGAGGGTGACCACCTCGCTCGGGTCGGCGGGGTCCTTCGGCACGAACCGCTTCTGCGCGGCCTGCCGGGTCACGCCCATGCTGCGCCCGATCTCGGTCCAGGAGGCGCCGGAGCGGCGGGCCTGGTCGACGAAGTGGCCGATCAGGTGGTCGGCCACCTCCCCCAGGTGGTCGGCGGCGACGACGGCGCTGGAGAGCTGCTCCAGCGCATCGGTGTGGGTCTTCTTGATGCCCTCGATCAGGTCGTCGAGGCGGATGGAGTGCGTCATGTGTCAACCGTAGGTTGACGCCGCTCGGGCGTCAACCTACGGTTGACAACAGCTCGCCGCTACTCGCCGCCCAGCATCCCCTCGGTGGCCGCCGTGGGCGAGCTCACCGCCGGGCCGCCGTGGTTGCCGAGCAGCTGGCTGACCTGGCCCACCACCGGGAGGCTGTTGCCGTTGGAGTTGACCTTGGCGCCGCTGTCGCCGAGCGGGGAGTCGGCGTGGGCGGCGCTCGGCGCCGCGAGGGAGGCCGCGAAACCGACGGCGAGGGAGGCCACGGCGAGCATGCTGCGCTTCTTCATGCGCTGCTCAACGAGCGCGGCCCGCCCAGGTTTCGGGTACCGCCACCGGATCACGGCCTTGGCCCGCCCTACGGGAGTGGTCAGACGGGTCCTGGGGCCTGTCTGACCACTCGCGTCGGATCAGCGCGCGGCGGTGGGCGCCCGGCTGGGCGTGCCGGCGGATCGTCCTCGTACTGGGTCGTACTTGGATGGTCCGCCGGTGCGTTCAGGCGGGATGCCCGGCGTCGCGCGCCCGGCGGGAGTGGTCAGACAGGCCCCAGCAGCTTGAGGAAGCCGGCGAAGGAGTCGGCGACCTGCTCGGCGGTCCAGGCCAGGGCCGGGGCGAGCACCGTCACCTCGGTCACCGCCAGCCCGGGCTCGCGGGACTCGGCGAAGCCGCCGAACAGCGCGTCCCCGGTCAGCTCGGCGTGCCGCAGGTTCGCCTCCGTCAGCCGCTCGGGCGGGTGCGGCAGCAGCAGCTGGAACTGGTGGGTGTGCGGCGGCTCGGGGTGCAGCCGCCCGCCGGGCACCTCGGCCAGCACCCGGCCCAGCCCCTCGGCCACCACCGCGGCCTGGGCCAGGTACTCGGGCAGCCGGGGCAGTTCGCGGCCGAGCGCGGCCAGCGCCGAGAGCGCGGCGGGCCACTGCTGGTGCACCAGGCCGCCGTAGCGGTGCCGCCAGGGGCGGGCCTCGGCGACCAGGTCGGCACCGCCGGCCAGCGCGGCCCCGCTCATCGCGCCCAGCGCCTTGTAGAAGGAGACGTACACCGAGTCGCCCAGCGCGGCCAGCCGCGGCAGCGGCAGGCCGTAGTGGGCGGCCGCCTCCCAGAGCCGGGCGCCGTCCAGGTGCACGGCCGCCCGGCGCTCCCGGGCGGCGGCCACCGCGGCGGTCAGCTCGCCCCACCCGGGCAGCACGAAGCCGGCTGCGCGCAGCGGCAGTTCGAGCATCAGCACGCCGAACGGCTCGTCGAACTCGCGCAGTTCGGCGGCGGTGGGCAGCCGTGGCGCGGTGGTCGGCCAGACCGCGTCCAGGCCGGTCAACCGCCGGTAGGCGCGGCGCTCGTGGGTCTCCAGGTGGTAGAGCGGGTGGGCGGCCACCACCGGCTCGCCCTGCCGACGGGCCCAGCAGCGCAGCGCGACCTGCTGGGCCATGGTCCCGGTCGGGAAGAAGAGCGCGGCCGGCTTGCCGAGCAGGTCGGCCACCCGCTGTTCCAACTCGGCGACGACACCGTCGCCGTAGACGTCGGGCGACTCCAGCGGCCCGACCGCGGTGCGGGCGTCGGCGCCCAGGGCCGCGAGGCTCTCGTGCAGGGTGACCGGGCGGCGCCCGGAGAGGATCCGGCGGCCGGAGCGCCAGAGCGCGAAGCGGCGGGCCGCATCGGGTCGAGCAGGGGACTCGTAGGCCATCTCCTGATGGTCCATCAGGAGATGGCTGCGGGGAATGCCCGGGACCGAACCCGTGGACGACGGCTGGACGGCGGCCCCGCCCGGCTTCCGTACTCCGCGGCCGTACTCCGCAGCCGTGCTCCTGGTCGGCCGTGGTCCTGGTCACAGGCCGGCGGGCCACTACGGGGGCGGGTAGTAGATGGAGCAGCGGGCCGATGATCCGATCGGCAGACCAATCCGCCGATTGCCTGAAAATCTGAACCGCCTTCCACTACACGCCGTCGTAGTTCATCGGATTTCGCTACCACCTCACCGACGGTTACACCTGGATGTTCCCCCGGCCGCGTCCGCCCCTGCAGGGCTCGCTCCGCGCCGCCCCGAACCTGCTGCGAGGTCCGAGCACAGATGAACACTCCTGCCGACGGTCCCGCCGACAGTCCCGCCGATACCCGCGCCGAGCCCGCCCGGCCCGCCGAGCCGGAACGTTTCGCCACCCGGCCGAGCGGCGGCCGCTACCCCGTCTTCCACGGGCGGCACCGGCACAAGGCGATCTCGTCGGCGCTCGCCGGGGCGGCCCTGCTGGGCGTGGCCCTGGCCGCGGTGCCGGGCAGTGCGGCGGCGCAGACGGTCCACCCGACCACGCCGGAGAGTTCGGCCTTCGGCACGGCGCGCGGGCCGCTCGCCTTCGACACCATGGTCCAGCTGAGCGCCCCCAGCGCCTACCGGGCCTCCCGCGGCCACCGGCCGGGCGGCCAGGCGGTCTCGGTGGCCGGCAGCCTGGCCACGGCGGCGCACTCCGCCCCGTTGGCGCCGCCCGCGCCCCCCGCCGCGCCGCACGCGCCCACGGCACCGGAGCGGCCGACGCCCCCCGTGCCGCCCTCGGCCCCCGGCTGGTCGCCGCCGGCGCCCGGGGCCCGGATCAGCTACCGCTTCGGCGTCCCCGACGCCGGCTACGCGGCCGGCTACCACACCGGGGTGGACTTCGCGGTGAGCTCCGGCACCCCGCTGCTGGCCGTCGCCGACGCCACCGTGGTCTCCGCCGGTTGGGCCGGCGCCTACGGGAACGAGGTGGTGCTGCAGCTGCCCGACGGTCACTTCGCGCAGTACGCCCACCTGTCGCGGCTGGACGTCGAGGAGGGGCAGCGGGTGACGGCCGGTCAGCGGCTCGGCGCCTCCGGCATGACCGGCAACGCCACCGGGCCACACCTGCACTTCGAGATCCGCACCGTGAACACCTACGGCGCGGTGATCGACCCGGTCGCCTACCTCCAGGCGCACGGAGTCAACGGCCTGTAGCACCGGTCCGGGGACCGGCCGCAGCCGTCCGGGCCGGGCCGGGGCCGACCCGGGGGCGGCCCCGGTGGCGGCCCCGGTGGCGGCCCCGGTGGCGGCCCCGGCGCGGGCCTACTGCGCCG
>NZ_JBNQTI010000304.1:0-4747 GCF_050325825.1 Kitasatospora sp. LaBMicrA B282 | reverse complement strand
CGAGGGCGAGCAGCGGCACCAGCCGGCGCAGCGCCCGGCCGGGGAGCGGGCCGCCGCCGTGGCGGGCGGTGCGGCGGCGCAGGTCGGCGCCGAGCAGGCGCGGCAGCCGCCAGATGTGGGCCAGCACGTGCAGCCCCATCGCCCCGGCCCAGCAGACGAAGCTCGCCTTGTGCAGGAAGAGGATCGGCAGCCCGGCCGCGGTCCGCTCGCCGGTCAGCGCCAGCGTCGAGCCGGTGGCCAGCAGCGCCACGGTGGTCGCGATCACCAGCGGTCCGAGCAGTCGCAGCGCCAGCGGCGGCGTGCCCTGGCGCCGGTAGGCGTCCGCCCCGGTGTAGTAGCGCGCCGCGCGGTAGCAGACGGTGACGAGCTTCGCCGCCACCGGCCCGATCAGGCTCAGCCCGATGACGAAGTGCCAGGTGAGCATCCGCCCGAGGAAGAGGATGGTGACGCCCTGCGCGGCGAACATCAGCAGCAGCAGGGTGCCGAGCAGTGCGGTGAGGCGCTGGTTGCCGAGCGGTCCGCCGGACCGGGTGCGGCGCCCGTCCGGCCCCTCGGCGGCGGCGCGCGGCGCGGTGGCCGGCGCGGTCGAGCTGCTGGTCGGAGACACGGGCGGCTCCCAGGGGCGCGAGGGTGGTGCGGATCGGCCGGCCCCTTCGGGCGTCGGCCCCGGGGCAGGCAGCAGTCTGACGGGCCATCGACTAAGAAATGGTTCAGGCGGCCGGCCGGGCTGCCGGGGGTGGGGTGGTGCGTGTGCGGTGGGGCGGGGCACGGCGGGGGTGGGGAGGGTGCGGGTGGGGTGGCGGGGAGGGCCCGAACGGGTGAGGGGGCGTGGGGTGAGGGCGGGTCACCGCTGCGGGGCGGGCGTGGCGCCGGCATCGGGGAGGCCGCGAGGGCTCGGCGGGTGGACTCGAGCGGCCGGGCCGCCGGGGGGAGGGGTGGTGTGTCTGCGGGGGGCCCGAACGGGTGAGGGGGCGTGGGGTGAGGGCGGGTCACCGCTGCGGGGCGGGCGCGGCACCGGTACCGGGCCGGCCGCGAGGGCCTTGGGGCGTACTCGAGCGGCCGGGCCGCCGGGTGCGGTGACGTCGGGTCACCGCTCCGGGGTCAGGCGCAGCGCCAGGACCGGGCAGGCTGCGACGGCTCGGCGGGCGTGCCCGAGCAGGCGGTCCGGGACAGTGGGGTCGGGGATGATCGGGTACCCCCACTCGTCGAGGGCGACCAGCTCCGGGAGCAGTTCCGCGCACAGGCCGCGCCCGTCGCAGGCGATCCGGTCGATGGCGAGTCGGTGCTGACGGCTCATCGGGGTCACCGCCACCCTTCCTGGTCCGCAGCGGGCCGGTCCGGGACCACCAGCACCGGGGGCAGCGCAGTCCCCGGGCAGGGCCCCGCCAGCAGGTGGTGTTCGACGTCGGCCGCGAACGTGCTGAGCGCGGTGGCGGCGAGCCGGGAGGCGCCGTCCGGGTGGCGGCAGGCGCCGCGGCCGGCCAGCAGGCCGACCCGGTGCGGCAGCCGCCGGGCCAGTTCACCGTCCGGGGTGCCCCAGGCCAGCAGCTCGAAGTCCGCGGCCACGGCCGGCAGCCCGAACCGGCACGGCCCGCACTGCTGCGCGCTCTGCGCGGCGAGGAAGCGGAGCACCCGGGCGGTCTCGGCCAGCCCGCAGGCCTGCGCCGGCAGCGCCACCAGCACCCCCGCGCCCGGTCCGGCGCCGAGCTCGGCCAGCGCCGGCTTGGCGAACGGCACCCGCAGCGCCTGCTCCGCCGGCAGCCAGCTGCCGAAGAACCCGCCGACCAGCAGCGCGCCGAGCGGCCGGGTGGTCCCGCCGACCCCGGCGAGCAGGGTGCCCAGCGGCATCCCGAGCGGCACCTCCCGCACCCCGGGCTCGCGGACCGCGCCGGAGACGGTGACCAGTGCGGTGCCCGGGGCGTCCGGCCGTCCGGCGGTGCGGAACCAGGCCGGGCCGTACCGGGCGATCAGGGCGAGGTGGGCGAGCGTCTCCACGTTGTCGACCAGGGTCGGTCGGCGGGCCACGCCCTTCTCGAACG
The DNA here is from genome assembly GCF_050325825.1 of Kitasatospora sp. LaBMicrA B282. Classification (NCBI taxonomy): domain Bacteria; kingdom Bacillati; phylum Actinomycetota; class Actinomycetes; order Kitasatosporales; family Streptomycetaceae; genus Kitasatospora; species Kitasatospora sp. LaBMicrA B282. The sequence goes on along the minus strand of NZ_JBNQTI010000304.1, from coordinate 2,708 downwards.
GCCGGGGCGGGGTGGCCAGCGGGCGGGCCGGGCCGCCGTTCAACCACTGCACCAGGGAGCTCTCCTCGCTGGAGACGTAGTGGTGCGGCAGCAGGTGCAGCTCGACCGGGAGCGGGTCCAGCCCGGCCCGGCGGCGTTCGGCGACCGCCTCGGCGAGCCATGCCGCCTGGGCGGCCCGGGCCTCGTCACGCGGCAGGCAGAGGTGCACCGCCGTCGCGCCGACGGCCGCGGCGGCCAGCGCGGCGCCGTCCAGCACCAGGTGCGGGGCCAGGTCGAGCAGCGCCTCGTCCTTGCGGCTGGCGGGCTCGCTCTCCATGCCGTTGACCACCAGCACGGCCGGCCCGCGTCGCTCGGCCACCGAGCGCAGCTTGACCCCGGTCGGGAAGGCGGCGCCGCCGCGCCCGGTGAGCCCGGCCTGCTCGACGGCCTCGATCAGCGCCTGCCGGTCGCGCCGGTCCGTGGGCAGCGGGGCGGGGCCGTAGCGGTCGAGGTGCTCGGCCAGGCCGGCCGGGGCACCGGTCTCGAACCAGCCGCGGAACAGCCGGTGGTCGGGGGTGGTGGGGACGGCCGGAACGGTGAGGGTGGTGTCGGTCATGCCGGGACCTTCGCGGGGGAGGCGGGCAGGGCGGTGGCGGTGGCGGTGGCGGTGCCGGTGGCGCTGGTGCCGGTGGCGCTGGTGGCGACCGGCCCCGGGGCCGGCGCCCGGTCGGCCCGGTGCGACCAGCCGGGCTGCAGCGGGCCGGTGGCCAGGAAGGCGGTCAGCACGGCGGGCACCGCGGCGGCGGCCAGCGCGGCCCAGCGGCGGGCGGCCCGGTGGCCGGGCCCGGCCCGGTACAGGCGCCACCAGACCGCGGCCAGCACGGCCAGCAGGCAGCCCGAGTAGAGGCCGAGTTGCAGCGAGAGCCGGGTGTCCGTGCCGGTGCCGGCGCCGTGGAAGAGGGCCAGCGGCCAGCTCGCGTAGGCCAGCCAGTGCACCGCCTTCCAGCGGCGCACCCCGATCCGCAGCCGCACGGCGCTGGTCAGCAGCACCGCGAGCAGCAGGTCGAAGGCGAGCGCCCCGAGCCCCAGCCAGAGCGACCGGTACGAGGCGCCGAACGGCACCACCGCGTCCGTCCAGCTCAGGCTGACGAAGGTGTCGGCGATCGCGGTGACGATGTGCAGCGCGAGGAAGGCGAGGGTGAGCAGCGCGAGGTTGCGGTGCAGCGCGCCCAGCTCGAACCGGGCGATCCGCCTGGGCGCGTACCGCCCGCCGGCCACGATGCCGAGCACCACGGTGGCGGTGAGCAGCAGCAGCGCCACGGTGCCGCCGGCGCGCGTGGCGTACCAGAGCGGGCTCGGGCCGGCGGCGAGCAGCGTGCCGGTCATCGGGACTCTCCTGCGGTGGCGGTGGCGGTGGCGGTGGCGGTGGTGCGGGCTTCGGCGGTGGGCGGGGCGGGCCAGCCGGCGAGCCGGAGTTCGGTGCCGTCCACGCCCACCAGGCGGGCCGGCAGCGCGCGGGCGCGCAGCCAGTCGGGGGCCGCCGCGCCCAGCACGACGGCGGCGGTGCTCGCGGTGTTGGCGTCCACGCAGTCGGCGGCCGCCACGCTGACGGTCCGCCAGTGCGCCGGCGGCGGTTCCCCGGTGGCCGGGTCGACGATGTGGTGCAGCAGGCGGTCGCCGCGCCGCCAGGTGCGGGCGGTGATGCCGGAGGTGGCCAGCCCGCCGCCGTGCAGCGCGACGATGGCCGCCAGGCGCTCCGGACCGTTCCGGTCGGCCGGGGCGGCCGCGTCGGCCAGCCCGACCTGCCAGCCGCCGCTCGGGGCGGGGCCGGCCGTGGCCAGGTCGCCGCCCAGGTTGACCAGCACCCCGCACTCCGCGACCCGCGCCGCCCGCCGGGCCGCCCGGTCGGCGGCCAGGGCCTTGGCGGTCGCGCCCAGGTCGAGCGCGGTCCCGACCGGCAGCCGCAGCCGCCGGTTCGCCGGGTCCCAGGCGAGGCTGCGCCAACCCACCGGCCGCACCGGGCGCAGCGGGCCGAGCTGCTCGGGCCGCAGGGCGGCGAAGGTCCGGTCGTAGCCGAGCGCCACCAGGGCCGGCCCGACGGTCGGGTCGACCGCCCCGCCGGTGAGCTCGGCGGCGCGCAGTGCCGCGGTCAGCGCCTCGGCGAACAGCGGGCCGACGGTGACCGGCCGGCCCGCGGCGGCGTTCGCCCGGGACAGTTCGGAGTCCGGGCGGAACCGGCTGCAGGCCAGGTCGATCGCCGCCAGCTCGGCGGCCAGCACCGCGCGCGCCGGCGCCAGCCGGTCCGGGTCGGTGACCAGCAGCTCGGCCGTGGTGCCGAGGGCCGGGAAGCGCTCGGCGGCCGGTGCCGCGGGAGCCGGCCGGCCCGGCGCCCGGGCGGCGGTGCTCATGAGGCCTTCGAGGTGGTGGCCGGCGGCTGCTGCGGGGTGGGTGCCACCGCCACCGGGGGCTGCGCCGGGGGCTGCAGCGGCGCCTGGGTGGGCTGCGCCGGCTGGACGGGCTGCGCGGCGGGCGTGCTTGGCCGGGCCGGCGGGACCGGGCGGGTCGGCGGCGCGGTGGTGTGGGTGGGCGCGGGGGCCTGGGCCGGGGCGCTGCTCTGCCGCGGGGCGGGGATCGCGGTGCTGGGGGCGGGCGCGGCCGGGCTCGGCGTGGGCGAGGCGGTGGCGGTCGCGGTGGGCGACGGGGTGGCGGTGGGCGCGGCCGCGGGCGTG
>NZ_JBNQTI010000303.1:0-4856 GCF_050325825.1 Kitasatospora sp. LaBMicrA B282 | reverse complement strand
CGACCGCGGCCCGACCGGCGGCCGGCCGGCCGACCGTCGGCTGCCCGACCGCGGGCCGGTCGCCCGCCGTCCGGTCGCCCGCCGTCCGGTCGCCCGCTGTTCGGGTGCCCGCTGTTCGGGTGCCCCCGACCACCGCGCCGGTGCGCACCGGCAGCTCGCCGCGCTCGGCCAGTTCGGCGGCCACCATCGCCGCCAGCCCCTGGTGGATCCCGACGGCCGGTCGGTAGCCGAGGTAGCGCCGCGCCAGGGTGATGTCGGCGCCGGTGTGCCGGACGTCGCCGTGCTGCTCGGGCAGCCGCCGCAGCACCACCGGCGCGGCCAGCGCCGAGACCAGCTCGATCACCTGGTTCATCGTCACCCGCCGGCCGCCGCCCACGTTGGCCACCCCGGTCCAGGGCCGCAGCGCGGCCTGGCGCATCACCGTGACCACGTCGCGGACGTAGGTGAAGTCCCGGCTCTGCTGCCCGTCGCCGTGCAGCGGGAACGGCACGCCGTCCAGCGCGGCCGGGATCAGCCGGGCGAAGGCCATGTCGGGCCGCTGGCGCGGACCGTAGACGCTGAACAGGCGCAGCGAGACGGTCGGCACCCCGAAGCAGCCGCGGTACAGCTCGCACAGGTGTTCGGCGGCCAGCTTGGTGACCCCGTACGGCGAGACCGGGCGCGGGCGCAGCGTCTCGGCGACCGGGTAGGCGGCGGCGTCGCCGTAGACCGAGGAGCTGGAGGCGTACACCAGCTTGCGCAGCCGGGCGCCGCGGGCGGCCTCCAGCACCCGCTGGGTCACCTGCACGTTCCGCTCCAGGTAGCAGCCGAACTCCTCGCCCCAGGAGGCCCGCACCCCGGGCTGGCCGGCCAGGTGGTAGACCACGTCGGCGCCGGCGAACAGCTCGGCGAGCGGCAGCCGCAGCAGGTCCGCCCGGTGGAAGGCGAACCGCGGGCGGCCGAGCAGCCGGGCCAGGTTGCGCCGTTTCAGCGCGGGGTCGTAGTACTCGGTCAGCGCGTCCACGCCGACCACCTCGTCCCCGCTGTCCAGCAGGTGCTCGCACAGGTGGGAGCCGATGAATCCGGCCGCGCCGGTGACCACGGTGCGCATGGGTGGGACCCTCCGTCCATCAGAGTGCGTGCGGCGCCGCCGGGCGCCGCACCGTCAGCAGGTGCCCGGCGGTGCGCAGCAGCACCGCCAGGTCGCCGGCGATCGAGTAGGCGGCCAGGTAGTCCGCGTCCAGCGCGACCCGGCGCGGCACCAGCACCGCCAGGTAGTAGGCCTCCGGGTCGGGCGTGCCGGGCGGCGCGGCCGCCAGCTCGCTCGCGCGCAGCTGGACCGGCCCGGTCAGGCCGGGGCGGTAGGCGAAGACCCAGCGGCACTGCGGCGGGTAGCGGCGGGCCAGCGCGGGGGTCTCCGGGCGCGGCCCGATCAGCGTCATCTCGCCGCGCAGCAGGTTCACCAGCTGCGGCAGCTCGTCCAGGCTGGTGGACCGCAGCACCCGGCCGACCCGGGTGACCCGCGGGTCGTCCCGCGCGGTCAGCTCCGGCCCGCTCGCGGCCGCCCGCATCGAGCGGAACTTGTACAGGGTGAAGAGCCGGCCGCCCTCGCCGACCCGCTGCTGGCGGAAGAGCACCGGCCCGCGGCTGCTGACCCGGACCAGCAGGGCCAGCGCCGCCAGCAGCGGGGCGAGCAGCAGCAGCGCGGTCAGCGCCACGGTCAGGTCCAGCGCGCGGCGGGTGCGGCCGGGCCACCAGGCGGGCGGCGTCAGCGGGGTGAGCGGGCGGGTGTCCAGGTCCACGGCGGGTCAGCCTCCGGTGGTCAGCCAGCGCAGGTAGCGGGCGAAGCCGCCGCCGGTCTCGGCCAGTTCGGTCCAGCTGCGGTGCCAGCCGGCCCGGGCCAGCCGGGCCGGCAGCTCCACGGTCAGGGTGAGCGGGACCAGCAGCCGGGCCTGGCCGCGCGGCCAGTGGCGGCGGGCGTACAGGGTGCGGCTGCGCAGCGAGTGGCCCAGCCGGCGGGAGCGGACCTGGTCGCTGCTGGCGCCGCCGATGTGGTGGACCCGGGCCTCGGCGAGGTACTGCGAACGCCAGCCGTGCTGCCGGGCCCGCAGGGCCAGGTCCACCTCCTCGTAGTAGAGGAAGTAGCGCTCGTCGAACCCGCCCAGCTGCTCGAAGAGTTGGCGCCGGATCAGGAAGAAGGCACCGATCACCTGGTCGACCGGGCCGGAGCGACGCAGCTCGGCGGGGGCCAGGTGGCGCGGTGGGAAGACGGCGGGCAGCAGCCGGTCCAGGCCGGTCATCGCGCCGACGGTGCTGCGCAGGGTGGGGAAGCGCGAGCAGGAGAGGCCGGGGCGGCCCTCGGCGTCCAGGATCCGGGCGCCGCAGATCCCCACCCCGGCGGCGGCCGGGCCGTGCAGGAACTCGCCGACCACCCGCAGGGTGTCGGGGTAGAGCTCGGTGTCGGGGTTGAGGAAGAGCAGCTGGTCGCCGGTGCGGCGGAGCGCGGCGCCCTGGTTGCAGGCGGCGGCGAAGCCCAGGTTGTGGTGGTTGCGGCGCACCGTCAGGGTCGGGCCGTCGGACGGGAGTTGGTCGGTGAGGCAGTCCACCGAGCCGTCCCGCGAGTCGTTGTCGACCACCACCACCGAGCCGACCGGCAGCACCGAGCGGTCGGTCCGGGCGATCGAGCGCAGGCAGGCGCGCAGCGCGGGACCGGTGTTCCAGTTGACGATCACCACGTCGACCGTGTCCCGGGCGATCACGACGCACCTCCGGCGCGGGCGGGCGGCGGGCCCGCGGTGGCGCTCGGCGGTGCGGCCGCCGTGGTCGGCGCCGGGTCCAGTTCCAGCGCGGCCCGCCACTGCGGCAGCCAGCGGCGGTAGGAGTACTCGGCCTCGACCACCCGGTGCGCCCGCTCGCCCAGCCGGGCCCGCTCGCTCGCCGGGGCGGCCAGCAGGGCGAGCAGCGCCTCGGTCCACTCCTCGGGGGTGCGCGGTGCCGGCAGGCCGAAGCGGTCCAGCAGGTGCGCGTTGACCCCGACCGGGTCGGCCACCGCGGGCAGCCCGGCGGCGGCGTACTGGAGCAGCTTGTAGCCGCACTTGCCCCGGGTGTACGGGGTGTCCGGCAGCGGCATCAGCCCGAGGTCCAGCTCGGCCAGCGCGGTGTGCTGCGCGGCCTCGCTCCACGGCACCCGGTCGATCACCGCCTCCAGCTGCCCGAGCCGCGGCCGGTCGGTGCCGAGCACGGTCAGCCGGGCGCCGGTGCGCCGGTGCAGCTCGGTCAGCGCGGTGGCGATCCGCAGCAGGTAGCGCTCGTTGCCCGCGGAGCCGACCCAGCCGAGCCGCGGCGGGTCGTGCAGCGCGTAGTCGCTCTTGCGCCGGTAGTCGGCCGGCGCCACGCAGCTGGGGATCAGCCGCACGTCGTGGTGGTGCGCGCCGGCCCAGTCGGCCAGCACCGGGCAGCCGGCCACCACCCGGTCCGCCCAGCGCACCGCCGCGCGGGCCTTGGGCGCCTTCGGGGCCAGCCGGCGCAGCACCGAGCCGTCGCCGTGGTCCCACTGCAGTGCGTCGTCGAAGTCGTAGACCGCGAACCCGGCGCCGCGCAGCAGCCGTTGCTCCAGCTCGCCGCGACTGAGCGGGGAGGCCTCGCGGTGCAGCAGCAGCCGGTGCGGGCGGGCCGCGGCCAGTTCGCGCAGTCGCAGTTCGGCCCGGGCCACCGCGGCCGGCCGGCGGGCCAGTTGGGCGGGGTGGGCGTCGCGCCGGGCCAGGTAGCAGCTGACGGTGAACTCGGTGTCCACCAGGTCCAGCCAGCCGAACACCCGCACCCGCGCGCTGCCGGCGTCGCGGCCGTAGGGGGTGACGGCGCAGTGGGCGATCGGGGCGTTCATGGCTGGCACTCGGGTGGTGGGGATCGGGTGTACGTGAGTCAGCCAAGGCCGCCGCGGTCGCCCGTGGCTCCCGCAATCGGACGAGAAAACCCGTGCGGATCGCGGTAGGGCGCCGCCGGCCCGGCCCGGGCCCGGCACCCCGCGGCGCCGGTCGCCCACCGGAGCGGCGCCGGCCGCCCACAAAAGACGTAGCCGAGGTCCCACCACCGCTGCATCCGCCGCCGCCCGGCACTCCGTAGCGTGGGCACCGTCCGAGTCCCACCGCGCCCGCCCGGCGCCGGTCGACGGACGGAGGAGCCCGATGGACCTGCGCGACTACCTGCGCGTGCTGCGCGAACGCTGGCGCTTCGTGGTCGCCAGCCTGCTGCTCTTCGTCGCCGCGGCCGGTGCCGCGATCGCCCTCACCCCGCGCACCTACACCGCGCACGCCCGGCTCTTCGTCGCCACCAGCGACGTCAGCAGCGCCAACGCCTACCAGGGCGGCCTGTTCTCGGAGGAGCGGGTCAAGTCCTACACCCAGATCGTCAACAGCCCGCCGGTGATCGACGGCGTGATCAACGCCCTGCACCTGCACACCACGCCCAGCCAGCTGGCCGGCAAGATCAGCGCGACCGCGCCGCTGGACACCGTGCTGGTCGACATCGCGGTCACCGACAGCTCGCCGCTGCAGGCGCAGGCGATCGCCGACGTGACCGCCACCCAGTTCACCCAGTTCGTCAACGTGATCGAGCAGACCACCCCGGGCAGCGGCGCCCCGCTGGTCAAGGTCAGCCCGGTCGGCCCGTCCACCGCGCCCACCTCGCCGACCACCCCGCAGCCCGCGCTCTACCTGGGCATCGCGGTGGCCGCCGGCCTCGCGGTCGGGATCAGCGGCGCGCTGCTGCGGGCCACCCTGGACACCCGGCTGCGCAGCCGCGAGGACGTCCGGCGCGAGCTCGGCCGGCCGGTGCTGGCCGCCGTGCCCGCCGACCCGGCGCTGCGCGCCGCCGTGCCG
>NZ_JBNQTI010000302.1:0-4867 GCF_050325825.1 Kitasatospora sp. LaBMicrA B282 | reverse complement strand
CCCGGTGCCGCCGCCGGCCGGTGCGGGCGTGCCCGGGGCCGCGGCTCCGGTGCCCGGGCTGCCGCCGCAGGGGGCGCCGGTGCCGCCCGGCGTGCCGACGGTGGGCCCCGGCTACCTGGCCGTGCTCAGCTACCGGGCGCCGGACGGCTCCGAGCAGAAGGTGATGCAGCGCAGCGAGCCGGGCACCCCGCACCCGGAGTGGAAGATCCTGCAGGAGCTGCGCCGGCTCAACGTGCCCGCCGAGCAGGTGCTGGAGCTGCACACCGAGCTGGAGTCCTGCGACCTGCCCGGCGGCTACTGCTCCCGGCTGATCGCCTCCTCCTGGCCGAACGTGCGGGTCACCCACACGGCCGCCTACGGGCGCGACCAGCAGGCCCGGCAGGCCGGCATGTCGCACCTGCTGAACCACCTGGACGAGCTGCACCAGCTGGCCGCCGGCCCGCGCCGCCCGCGCCCGGTTCGGGCCCCGCTGCCCGTGCCCGGCACGGTGCCGCCGCGTCCGCCGGTGCCGCCGCAGCAGCTCGCCGCCGAGCTGGCGCAGTCCTTCGGCCAGGCCGTCTTCCGCTACGAGCAGCGCGCGGTGTCCCGGGCCGGGGTGCCGGAGGTGGTGGCGCAGACCCTGGTCTGGGCCGGGCTGCCGACCAACTTCGGTCCGTTCTTCTGGGCGCACGCCCCGGAGAACCGGCCGATCCCGACGCTGGCCGAGCTGGCCGCCGAGCGCGGTCGCCCGGCCGGGCCGGACGCGGGCGGCTACCTGGTGCTGGGCAACGACTACGGCCGCCAGCTCTGTGTGCAGTACGGCACAGCCGCGGTGGTCGCCGTGGACCTGGACGGAACCGGAGAGCCCCCGCGGTTCGTCAACAGCAGTGTGCCGGAGTTCGTCCGGTCGCTCGCCCTGCTCGGTCGGATGTGGCCGCTGCGCTACGGCCTGACCCCGGATCAGGCCGGGCGCTGGACCGTCGACTTCCAGGCCGAGCTGGCCGCGATCGACCCGGCTGCCCTCCAGGCGCCCGACACCTGGTGGGCGGTCCTCCTGGAGCAGTTCTGGGACGGCCTGCTCTAGCCGCGGTGCGGCTGGGGCCGGGGCGGCACCGTCCGGTGCGGCCCCGGCCGGCGGTGTCGTTCCCTTGGGCTTTCCGAACGATCTGCGCAAAATAGGTCAAGAGGACCACCGGACCAAGCAGATGATCAAGCCCAGCGGCACCGCGCCCAGCCGGCACTGAGGGGAAGAGAGCAGCAGATGAGCGACGCGATCCCGTCGTACGGCTTCACCGCTGCCCGGAAGGGCTACGCGCCCGAACAGGTCGACCGCGCACTGACCGCGTTGACCGCGCAGCGGGACCACGCCTGGCACCGGTTGAGCGTGCTCGGCGCCCAGATCCGCGAACTGGAGGCGGCGCTGGCCGCCGCCCGCCAGGCCGCCGAGGACGCGCCCGAGCCGGACTACGGACAGCTCAGCGAGCAGGCCGGCGACCTGATGCTGATCGCCGAGAACGAGGCCCGGCAGATCCGCGAGAAGGCCGAGCGGTTCGCCGAGGACACCCGCGACGAGACCTACCAGGTGGGCCAGCAGCGGCAGACCGACGCCACCGAGTACGCCGACGCCACCCGCACCGAGGCCGACGCCGCCGCCCGCCGCACCGACGAGCGCAGCCGGGCCGAGGCCGAGAAGCTGCGCGGCGAGGCCGACCGGGACGCCCGGGCCACCCGCGACAGCGCCACCGCCGACGCGGCCCGGGTCCGGGTCACGGCGGCCGAGGCCGGCGAGCGCGCCGAGGCCAAGCTGGCCGAGCTGCGCCGCGAGGCCGACGAGCGGTTCGCCGCCGAGGAGGCCGCGGCGGTCGCCGAGGACGCCAAGATCTCGCAGGCCGCCGAGCGCCGCCTCAAGGAGGCCGAGCAGCACCGGGAGAGCACGCTCGCCCTGATCAAGCAGATCGACGCCGAGGCCCAGGCCAAGGCCGACCAGCTGGTCGAGGCGGCCCGTCGGGAGGCCGAGCGGGTCAACGCGGACAGCACCGCCGAGCGCACGGCGTTCGACGAGCGGCTGGCCACGGTGCAGACCCACCTGGACCACATCAAGGGCACGCTCGCCTCGCTCACCGGCAAGGCGGTCGGCATGATCGAGCCGGAGCAGGCGGCGGCGGCCGCGGCGGCTGCGGCGGCCACGGCTCCCGCTCCCGCGGACTCGGAGGCGGAGACCGGCGAGCTGCCGCTGCCCAAGGACGCCAAGCCGGCGGCGGGCAAGCCCGCGGCGGACGCCAAGCCGGTGGACGTGAAGCCGGCAGAGGCCAAGCCCGCGGTGGACGCGAAGCCGGTCGACGCCAAGCCGGCGGAGGCCAAGCAGGCCCCGGCGCCCAAGGCCGCACCGCCGGTCTCGACGGACGCGCCCACCACGGTGCTGCGCCTGCCCCTCGAGCCGCCGCAGCCCCCGGCCGCCCCGGCCAAGCCCCCGGTCGACCCCCGCACCGCCCTGCGCGCCGCCGGTGCCGGCCAGCCCCCGATCCCGCCCCGCCCGGCCACCCCGCCCCCGGGCGCCCCGGCCGCGGCGTCCGACCCGGCGGCCGAGACGGCCCTGCTGCCGAAGTTCCCCCCGACCGCGGAGCCCGCCCCCGAGCCCGAGGACGAGACCCGGGTGATCCCGAAGATCGTGATCGTCGACGACGGCGCCCCGCTGGACTCCCTCCCGAACACGGTGCACCGCCGCCGCAGCAGCTGAGCGGCCGGCGCTGCGGACGCCGAAGGCCGGCCCCGGGACGGGGGCCGGCCTTCGGCGTCGTGGTCACACGATGGGATGAGGACGGTCGACTTCGTCACCCGGGCTGCCGGGCTCGGTTACGGTGGGGGCGCCACTTGGAGGACGCCATGAGTACTGCTTCGAATGCCGATCCGGACGAGCCGGTCATCGCGATGCCGAGCATGACCTTCCCAGCGCTGCGCCAGGCGGTGGCGACCCTGTGTCCCGCCAGACTGCCGGAGCTGTTCAAGGACATGCAGCAGGCGTTCACCTGGGCGAAGGAGCAGGAGAGCCTTACTCCGATCCGCGTCTTCCATCTGAAGTGGGGGCAGGTGATCGCGATCGAGCGGATCCCCTCCCGCTCGGCGCGCTTCCACGCTTGCGAGCGACGGATGGCCGCTGCCGGAACCCGGGAGGAGCTGAAGGCCGCTGCGATCGAGATCAACGTGATCCTCGACGAGGCCCAGCAGGACTTCAAGGCGTGAGCGACTGGACCTGGGAGTACCTGCCGTACTCCGGCTACGTCGTCGGTGGGCTGTCCCCGGATGTGTTGCCCAGATGGCGGCCGTGGCCTGCGAGCTGGCCGTGTGGTCAACTCGATGCTCTATTGAGTGTCCAGTCCCTGGCCTGACCACCGGACGCGCGCCTACAGCACCTCCACCGTCGCCGCCGTGCCCAGTCGGCGGCGGCAGTCCAGGACGTACCTCGCGTGGGCGCGGATCCGGTCGTAGTCGAAGTCGTCGTGGTCGGCGAGCAGGACCACGGCGTCCGCCGCCGCCAGTTCCGCCTCGGTGGCGGTCACCCGGGTGACCTGGGAGAGCGGGCCGCGCTGGCCCGGGATCGCCGGGTCGCCGACGTGGACGCCGGCCACCACGTGGGGGTCGGCGGCGCGGACCTCGGCGCCCATCCGGGTCAGCAGGTCGGCGACGCGGGCGGCGGGGGTCTCCCGGGCGTCGCCGGTGTTCTTCTTGTAGGCGAGGCCGAGCAGCAGGATGCGCGAGCCGTTGACCGGGCGGCGGCGGGCGTTGAGGCCCTCGGCGAGCCGGCGGACCACGTAGTCGGGCATGTGGCTGTTGACGTCGTTGGCCAGCTCGACGAAGCGGAAGGAGTGGCCGAGGGCCCGCTCGACCCGCCAGGAGAGGTAGCTGGGGTCGATCGGCAGGCAGTGGCCGCCCACGCCGGGGCCGGGGTTGAAGCGCAGGAAGCCGAACGGCTTGGTGGCGGCGGCGTCGATCGCCTCCCAGACGTCGATGCCGAGGTCGTGGGCGAACATCGCGAGCTCGTTGACCAGGGCGATGTTGACGTGCCGGAAGGTGTTCTCCAGCAGCTTGGTCAGCTCGGCCTCCTTGCAGGAGGAGACCGGCACGGTGCGGTCGACCAGCTGCCGGTAGAAGCCGTCGACCGCCTGCAGCGAGTCCGCGTTCAGGCCGGAGACCACCTTGGGGGTGTTCTCCAGGTGCCAGTCGGGGTTGCCCGGGTCGATCCGCTCGGGGCTGTAGCCGAGCCGGAAGTCGAGGCCGGCGCTGAGTCCGGAGCCCTTCTCCAGCAGCGGGGCGAGCAGCTCCTCGGTGGTGCCCGGGTAGGTGGTGGACTCCAGGACCACGGTGGCGCCGGGGCGCAGGTGGCCGGCGAGCAGCTCGGCGGAGGACTCGATGTAGGAGAGGTCGGGTGCGCCGTCGCGCAGCGGGGTGGGGACGGTGATCACCGCGAGGTCGAAGCCGGCGACCGCGGCCGGGTCGGCCGAGGGCCGGTAGGCGCCGCTCGCCAGCAGCGGCCGCAGCCGCGCGTCCGGGATGTCCTCCACGTAGGACTCGCCCCGGGCCAGCCGCTCGATCCGCCGCCGGTCGACGTCGTAGCCGGTCACCCGGTGGCCGACCTCGGCCGCCCGCACCGCGAGCGGCAGTCCGACGTAGCCCTGACCGGCGATGACGACGCGCATGACGAGCGGAACCCCCTGGGCAGGCCGAAGTGACGGTCTGCACAGCCGTCGGGACCCAGGGTAGTCGGCGCGGGGCGGGCGGGCCGGGAGCGACACGGCCGGGTCAGGACCCGTGGCGCCCTCGCGGAGGGCGCCACGACTCCCCCCAACCCGGGGGGGGCCCCCCCCCCCAGGCTCCCAAGCCGTACACCCCC
>NZ_JBNQTI010000301.1:0-5075 GCF_050325825.1 Kitasatospora sp. LaBMicrA B282 | reverse complement strand
TGACTCGTTCCAGCCCGACTGTCCAGGGCCACTCCGGCTCAAACGAATTCACCCCTACCGAGCGGCACACAACCACCGGTTCCCACCGTCGTGGCCAGGTTCCAACCATCGTGTCTCGGCTCAACGGCGCGCAGCCCTGCTGTGACCGGCAGCAGTAGTTGGCGAGACGGGCCCTCCAACTACGGCTGCCAGTCACGCCTGCCTGCCCGCTGCGGTGTGACTCAGCACGCCAACTGTCGTGTCAGCACGCCATCTGTCGGCCCAGATGCGCTTGTCGGAGCCGGCGTCGAGCGCGGCAGGTAGGTGTGGGTTCCCAGGATTCCTCGCGCCGAGGGCCGGCGGCCCTATGTTCAGGAGTCCTGGACGAGGAGCCTGCCCTGGGCGCCGTCCTCGGATACGAAGGCGAGCATCCTCGGCGACGCGCCGAGGTTGAGGTGGAACGGCACCCAGTTCGAGTCCAGCTGCAGTAGCAGCCGCCAGGGTCCGCCGTCCGGCCAATCGTCGCCCTGGAAGAACCCCGGTGTTCCGCCGATCTTGTTGCCGTCGATCCGCTCGACATAGCCGTCCCGGTCGGCAGGGGGCAGGGCTTCGAGTTCCTCATCCGTCATGGAATCGGGCTCGTCGACCGGGCGGAGGTCGACGGTGAGCTCCACCGCCGACCCGTCGCGGCCGTAGAGTCCGGGTCCGGTCGCCAGCGGGCACACCGGGCCGGTGTAGTCCCCGCCCGGCTGCACGATCACCGCATTTTCGCCGCCGTCGGGGTCGATGACGTCGGGGTCGAAGAAGTCGTCCTCTTGATGATCGGCGTGGGTCACGAAGACGTAGGCCATCTTCCCCTGGCCGGCCGCTCCGAGTACCGGGCCCAACTCGATCTGGGCGACGAACCGCATCGGCCGGTCCCATGCCGCGCTGATCGGCCACTGCGGGCCTGCCAGCCACACGGGCTGGCCGCCGAACTTGGTGGCCGGCGTGGCGACCGGCTGACCGGCCACGGAGAAGCCCTCGATGCGCAGTGATCTCACCATGCCCGGCATCCTGCCAGCGCTGGCGGACATCACTGCCGCGGGTTGCCTCCTTCGCCACCGCGCCCACTGCCCTGCCAGGATCTGCCATCACCAGTCGTCAGATATCGCGCTGATTCAGCGCCAGATGTCGTGCTGACCCGACCGAGAACCCGCACGTCGAGTAGCACCCCGTTAGCGGCAAGTAGCCTGTCGAGTCACATCGGGAGCGCGAGCGACACGCCGAGCTGCTCTACATCCGATACCGTTCTCTCGTTGCGGCCCGACGCGGTCCGCGCCCCCGCGCCCCGTCGAAGGAGCCTTGATGATCCCTGCTGGCCGCACCGCTGCCGACACCGCGACCGCCGCCGGCCAGCTCAGCATCACCCTCCGCTGGCAGGAATTGGAGCACCTGGGCGCCCGGCCCATCAGCCGGCCCGGCGCCAGGATCCGCTACTGGGACCAGGAGCAGCTGCGTGCCGCCGTCCAGGGGCACCGGGTCCCACTGGTCGCCTTGGCTGACCCCGAGGCGCTCTACACCGTCCCGGTCGAGGACCAAGGGCTGCGGGACCTCGTGCGCGACTACGTCACGTTCTACCTCACCGGTGCCGGCGGCCCGGCGGGGGTGACGCCCGACGCACAAATCCCCCCGGCCGGCACGGGTGTGCCCTACGAGGGGGTGGAGCTGGTCGGCCTGTACGCCGAGGACGAGCCGGCGCTGACCGAGGGCGAGGTGGTCGACGTGCTCGCGAAAGTGACGGCCAGCAGTGGGGAGGAGACCCAGGCGCTCGGCCTCCAGCTGCGCCTGGAGCGCGCCGGCGGTCGGTGGGTGATCTGCGCGCTGGCCAGAGCGGACGAGGAGGACCTGCTCGACGTGGAGGAGGCACGGCTCGCGATCCCCGTCGAGCGCCGGCCCACCGCGAGCAGCTGGCGCACCTACACCGCGGCGAAGGCCGACGCCACGAAGACCGCCGGCCCGCGTCCCGACACGGTCATCTTCGGCGTCAGGTTCTACAAGCGCTCCACGATCCGGCGTTGGGACCGCGAGGAGCGGTTCCTACGCGGGGAGAAGAGCACCGGTGGCCGGCCCGCCGGCATCAAGGAGGCGGCTCCCCGCCCACGCAACGCCGAGCGCAACCTCATCGCCGAACAGCGCCGCGAGCGCGTGCGGGCGATGCTGCACGTCGACCCCGGGCTGACCGCCCAGCAGGTCGGCACCGAGCTCGGGGTCTCCCGCGAGTGGGGGCGCAAGCTGCTCGCCGAGGTGAAGGCCGAGCAGGGTACGTGACGCACGATCCGCCGACGGCCCACGCCGGCGGGCCTGCGGCCGACGGCGCAGGCGGCGACGACGGTGCGGTGGAGCGGGTGCGGGTGGCCGGCGGGCGCCGCGATCACCGCGTGCTGCGGGTGCGCGTCACCCGGGCGGGGCGGCGGCCGTGGGTGCGGCTGCGGACCCTGTGCGGGGCGCACCATCTGCTCGAGCGGGACCTGGAGCGGGCGCTGTGCGGGGTGCTGTGCCCCGCCTGCGAGATCGCCGCCGATCCCGCGGCCCGTCAGCGCGCCGTCCAGGTCCGTGAATGCGCCCGCGCGGCCGCCGACGGCCAGCACCCCCTGCCCTTCCTGCTTTCCTGGTGGGCGCTGGGATGCTGGGTGAGGCACCAGGGTCGTGCAGTCGTCGGTCGTGCAGGCCGGGTGGAGCTGTCGCGGTCGCCCTTCTTGATGGCGGCCCCCACGGTCTTCGCCATTCACCAGCGGTCCCGGGCTTCTTCGATAAACGCGTGGAGGACGAAGGCTGTGACGGTCACCCAGAGGATCGCCGCGAAAATGACCCCCACGACGCCGGAGGAGACCGTGATGCCGCCCGCGATGGCCGTCAAAATCATAAGGAAGACGAACTCGAAGAGGAACCCAGATCCGGGCCGGGCCGACTTCCGTGCAAGGATTCCAGCTTGGATCATCAATGCCCCGAGCACGATGACAATTAGCTTCCATATGTCCCAGAATTCCAGGTCTTGCCGGATGCTTGTTTCCTTGCCGCCCACACCCAGGGCGACAACTTTTCCCTGGTATATCTTGAGGTCTGCGGTGGAGCCGATCCGTGCAGCGTTCAGTACGGAGTCATTGACTTCATAGATGTCGGTTTTCCCGGATGCCCGCTTGACCCACAGCGCATCGCCGCTGTCACTGTCGGCGGAATGCTTGTCCGTCACGGTCCCGGACTCCAGCTGGAAGCAGGCGCCTGTTCCCGCCTGTTCGGTCGCCGTGCACGGCCTGGAAGGTGCGGAGAGGTTGATGTCCTGGCGAACCTGCCACACCTGCTCGACGCCGAACAGCACCCCTACCAGGCCACCCAGCACGAGGAGGAGCGCCAACACCGACCAGTGCCCCTTCCGCCGGTCGGCCCGCACCCGCCGGTCGACAAGGGACGTGTGGATGGCCCATGGGTTGTCGTCTGGTGCCTGGGTCCACTGCCTGCGGGAGCGGCGGAAGCGGACCCGAGAGCGCCATGCCGACCAGCCTGTGCCAACACGCGGGCTCGGGGCCGGGCGGTCGTCCTCGCCCCCTTGGGCGCCGGACTCGACGGGCTCGTCAGAATCCGTCGGCGGGGGCCCAGTGGGTGTGCCGGCGGGCCCGGGAGCACCGCCCCCCACGAATCCGCGCCAGAACTCCTGCAAGTCCGTTTCCGGGTCGGAAACGGCCCCCACCTTCACCCTGACCTGCGGTTGCTCGCTCTCATCCCTCTCCTGCTCCGCCGTCGTGGCCAGCTTGCCGAGCAGGAGGTTGACCTGCTCCTGCAGCACACGGTTCCTGCTCGCCAAGTCGCGGAGCCGACGCTCCAGGTCGCGGTTCTCCTCCTGCGTCCTGTCCAGGTCCGCCGTGACGTCGCGGGCGTAGTCGGCGGCGGCTCCCAGTTGCCGCTCCTGGTCTTGGGCCAGGGTCCTGAGCGTGTCGCGCTCGGCCTCGGCCTCCCGCACGCGCTCGCGCAGGGCGTTCAGTGCCTCGGCATCGCTCTCACGCCCGGCGGTCAGCAGCGCGGCATCGCGCCTCGCCACCAGGGCGTGCCTCACCTCCATCAGGCCCAGCCGTCGCTGCAGGTTCTCGACCTTGGCCTCTGATTCCTTCAGTGCCTCGCGCAGGTAGGCGTTCTGGCGGCTGACAGTGCTCTCCTGCTGGGCTTTTCTGCGCAACTCATGAAGGTCCTCCAGCTCATCCGCAGTCAGTGGGGGCTTCCCCGAGGCACGGAGGAACGCCTCCAGGCTTGCCACGAACTCCGCAGGTGCGACTCTCGGGTCCTTTCCCTCCGTCTTCAGGTAGCGAGTGACCGTCGGAGGCGAGACATGCGCGAACGTGGCGAACTCCGCCTGGGTCTTGCCGGACCGCTCGAATGCGTCCCGTAACGCCTTCGCGTACTCGTACGCCGCGGCTCCGCGGGCTTCCAAGCCCTCTTCCACTCCTACCCCCCAGGGTCTGGTGTGTTCCTGCTTGCCCGCCGCCATTCTTGCACCGCGCGCATCGATTCCCAATTCGCCGGCAACGAGCCGTTTCCACTTCCGCAAGATCAAAGGCCGGGCCACAGTCGAAGCGTCGTTCCAATCAAAGGAGACCTCATGACCCGCCCATCCCCCTCCCGCTCGGCACTACCCGGTTTGGCCGGCGTATTGTCCGCGGCCGCGGGCGCCCCGTGGTGGGTGGCCGCCTTGAGCCTGGTCCTGTCCTTCCTGGACATCGTCATCCAGCTCGTCTTCCCCCAGACCTCCGCCGACCGCCTGGCCTGGTGGCGCGCCCGCTGGACACGCCCGACCAAGACCCGCACGAAGCGCGCAGGCAAGAGCGGAGGCGAGGGCGGACCCGCACGCACCCAGCGCTACTGACTTCGGCGCTTCAAGGTGATTGGCTTGTTTGTGTGGCTGACTGGCAGCGGGGCCTTGCCCAGGTAGCGGCAGTAACGGGCGGGCGCTCGACGGCCTTGATGTCATCGGAGGGGATCAGACCACGGGGTACCGGCCGGCTGTCGAGCTCGTGATCGCCGCGAGAGCGTGCCAGAGGCCCGGTTCGCCGGGTACGTGGTCGCTC
>NZ_JBNQTI010000300.1:0-5119 GCF_050325825.1 Kitasatospora sp. LaBMicrA B282 | reverse complement strand
CGGTTCGTCCTCGTACTGGGTCGTACTTGGACGAACCGCCGGCGCGTCCAGGCGGGATGCCCGGCGTCGCGCGCCCGGAAAGATCCGCCGGACAGGCCCTGGGGTGGCGTACGCCGGTGGGTCGGCCTTCGTCACCCGACCGGGGGCGCGGTCCACCCGTACGGGCTGGGCTCGTACGGGTGTGCCGGGCGGTAGGTGTGACTAGTCGGGGTGGTGCGGGGTGACCAGCGGGGGACTACTTGAGGTGGTCGGCCAGGCGGGCCAGCACCTCGTCGTGGATCCGGTTCAGGCCCTTGGGGGCGAAGGTCTTCTCGAAGAAGCCGCCGATGCCGCCGGCCCCGTTCCAGGTGGTCTCGATCGCCACCGTGGTCTGCCCGGCGCCCGCCGAGGTGACCGTCCAGGTGTTCACCATCGAGGAGTTGGCGTCCTTCTCCACCAGGGTGCCGGCGGACGGCGCCGAGACGGTGTACAGGCAGTCCCGGACCCGCTTCTCGGTGGCCTGCAGCTTCCAGTGCACCTGGGTGCCGGCGCCCACGCCGCCCGCCTTCACCTCGTACTCGCTGTACTGGCCCGGCAGCAGCGTGGGGCGGACCGTGGCGTAGTCGGCGATCGCCTCGTAGACCTGCTCGGGGGTGGCGGGGTAGGTCCGCTCGGTGCGGGCGTGGACCTGGGCCATGGCGGGGGCTCCTTCTGGTGTGCGGAACGTCGCGGACAGCCAACCACACGCGGTGCACCCGTTCCGCGCAGCCCCGGCCCGCCCTGCCACCCGCCCGGTTAGGCTGGCCGGGTGTCTGCTGACCTCACCCGGGTGACCGCCCTGCACTACCTCGTCCCGCTGCGGGCCGGCGGCTCGGTGCCGGCCGTCGTCGAGACCGACGACCTGGGCACCTACGTGGTCAAGTTCAGCGGCGCCGCGCAGGGGCGCAAGGCGCTGGTCGCCGAGGTGATCGTGGGCGAGCTGGCCCGGCGGCTCGGCCTGCGGGTGCCCGAGCTGGTGCTGGTCGACTTCGACCCGGCGGTGGCCGCGCACGAGCCGGACCAGGAGATCCAGGACCTGCTGCGGGCCAGCACCGGGCTCAACCTCGGCATGGACTACCTGCCCGGCGCCCGCGACTTCCGGCCCGGGCAGGTCCGGGTCGACCCACTGGAGGCCGGCCGGGTGGTCTGGCTGGACGCCCTGACCGCCAACGTCGACCGGACCCGGGCCAACCCGAACCTGATGGTCTGGCACGACCGGCTCTGGCTGATCGACAACGGCGCCGCCCTGGTCTTCCACCACCGCTGGTCCACCGCGGCCGCCGCCGTGGACCGCGCCTACGACCTCAGCGCCCACGCCCTCGGCGGCTACGCGCCCGCGGTGGCCGCCGCCGACGCGGAGCTGGCGCCGCAGGTGACCCCGGAGCTGCTGCACGAGGTGCTGGCCCTGGTCCCGGAGGAGTGGCTGACCGAGTCGGCGGCGGCCGACGGCTTCGCCGGGGTCGAGCAGCTGCGCGAGGCCTACGTGCGGCAGCTGGCCGACCGGGCGGCGGTCTCCGCGCGCTGGCTGCCGCGCGAGTTCGCCACCGAGGAGCAGCTGCGCGCCGCGGAGGCCGCCCGCGCCCGGCGCACCGCGGCCGGCCGCCCGGCCTGGCTGCAACAGGTCCCGGACCTGCACGGACACTGACGCGGGCCCGAGGTGCGTGGCCCCCGGCCTACCGCACCCGGTCCGCGATCACCCGGTCCGCGATCACCCGGGCGCAGTCCGGCGCCGCCGCCTGCCCGGTGTCCACCTCCAGGTCGTAACGCACCCCCCGGTGCACCAGCTCCGCCTGCCGCTGCGCCATCCCGACCGCCCGGTCACCGCGGGCCAGCTCGCGCCCCGCCGCCACCTCGGGGGCGCAGCGGACGCCGACCCAGAGCACCGGCAGCCCCTCCAGCGCCCGGTCCCAGCGCGCCTGCGAGGCGGCGCCGCCCAGGAACACCTCGTCCACGATCACCCGGGCCCCGCTGCGCGCCATCGCCGCCACCCCGGCGATCCAGGCCTCCTCCAGCTGCCGGAACACCGCCCCGACCTCGACCTCGCCGTCCGGGCCGACCTCGATGCCGCCGTCGCCCTCGCGCAGCGCGGCGGGCAGCGCGTCGACGAAGGTGTCCGTCCCGAAGGTGAGCCAGGGATCGGGCAGCACGGCCTGCAGGCACCGGGCCAGGGTGGACTTGCCGCTGCTGGATCCGCCGTTGAGGATGATCATCCGAGTGGTCATGGCAGGCACGCTAAGTGTTGGGGGCGCGGACCGGCCAGTGAGTTCCGGCGCGGCCGGGCGCAACCCGCCGTGCGGGACAACGGCCCAGTTCCCGTACCCTCGCAGCATGCTGCTAGCCGCTATTCCGTCGCCGTCGGTGAACGGGTTCCACCTGGGGCCGCTGTTCATCCACTTTTACGCGCTGATGTACATCGTGGGCATCTCCCTCGCGGTGTTCATCGGCCGCCGCCGCTGGGCGGCGCTGGGCGGCGACCCGGAGCTGGTGGACGAGATGGCGATCTGGGGCGTCCCGTTCGGCATCCTCGGCGGCCGGCTCTACTTCGACATCACCACGCCCAAGGAGATCCCGCCGCACTGGTGGGGTCCGCTGGCGGTGTGGAGCGGCGGCCTGGGCATCTGGGGCGG
Organism: Kitasatospora sp. LaBMicrA B282; assembly: GCF_050325825.1. Classification (NCBI taxonomy): domain Bacteria; kingdom Bacillati; phylum Actinomycetota; class Actinomycetes; order Kitasatosporales; family Streptomycetaceae; genus Kitasatospora; species Kitasatospora sp. LaBMicrA B282. Next base: position 2,474 of record NZ_JBNQTI010000300.1, on the reverse strand, counting down.
GGTGGCGCTGGCCACCGCGGTCTGCGTCTGGCGGCTGCGCAGGGCCGGGGTCAGCGTCTTCGCGATGATGGACACCCTGGCCCCCTGCCTGCTGGTGGCCCAGGCGATCGGCCGGATCGGCAACTACTTCAACCAGGAGCTGTTCGGCGGCCCGACCAGCCTGCCGTGGGGCCTGACCATCTCCCCCGCCTACCGCCCGGCCGGCTACCTCCAGGACAGCACCTTCCACCCGACCTTCCTGTACGAGCTGGTCTGGGACGTGTCGCTGGCCTGCTTCCTGGCCTGGCTCGGCCGGACCGGCCGGCTGCGGCGCGGCAGCCTCTTCGCGCTCTACATCGCCGGGTACTCGGCGTTCCGGATCTTCGAGGAGTCGCTGCGGGTGGACTACTCGCAGTACTTCCTCGGGCTGCGGCTGAACTTCTTCGTCGCCTCGGTGGGCACGCTGGCGGGCCTGGCCTGGTGCGCCTGGCTGAACCGGCCCGGGCAGCCGGCCCAGCTGCCGGCCGCCGTCGGCACCCCGGCCCACGGCGACGGGGGCGAGGGTCAGGACAGTGCCGCCGACGGGAACGAGGACGCGAACGGCAACGGCGGCGACCGCGGCGCGGGCCGGGGCGCCGCAGCCTCCTGACCGCCCTCCCCGCACACAGCAAGGGGCCGCCCCCGCACTCACCGGAGTGCGGGGGCGGCCCCCTTGCTGCTGGGTGCCGGCCGTCAGACCTGCGGGCCGGCCGGGTCCATCCGGCCCGCGCCGGACTGGTTGGGCTCGTTGGCCGGCGCCGGGACCGCGGCCTTGGGCGCAGCCGTCTTGGGCGCAGCGGCCTTGGGCGCGGCCATCAGGTTCGGCGCGGCGAACCTGGCGGTGCCACCGGTCGTGCCGGCCGCCCCGGTCGTCCCGGTCCCGGCGGTGGCGCCGGTGCCCGGCTGGACCGCGAAGGACTGGGCGAGGCCGTCGAGCAGGCCGAGCGGCTCGATCCGGATCAGGTGCGACGGCGCGTAGAAGTGGTAGCCGTAGTGCTGACGCGCGCGGTTGTGCGCGTCCACGGTGGCCTCGTTGGTGCCGTCGGGGGCGGTGGCCACCAGGCCGGCGTGGCTCTTGGTGCCGCCGAGGTCCGCGTAGGTGACGACGACGTCGCCGGGGCGGGCCTCCTCGGGGTGGTCACCGACGTCCGTGCCGAGGTGGCTGTCCATCAGGTAGTCGTACAGGTTGTGGTACGGCGCGACGTCGCTGATCAGCAGCAGGTCGTAGGTGGTGCCCCACGGCGCGGTGTAGTGGAAGTAGTCGTCCTGCGGGTCGTCCGGGCTCAGGCCCGGGACCAGACCGGCCGCGGCCAGCGAGCGGGCGACGTACTCGGCGCACTGGTAGTTCGGCTGGTCCCCGCCGAAGGCGACCGGCGTCGGGTCGTTCCAGGCCGTCCAGTTCCAGTGGCCCTCGGCCCAGTCGACCTCGACCCCGCGCAGCAGGTCGCCGATGGACGGGATGGACGCCGTGACCTGGGTGCCCGCGGGCGCCGTCGAGTCCGCGTAGGCGGGCGCGGCCAGGACCGGTGCACCGGCCCCGAGCAGGCCCACGACCAAGGCGGCTCCGGCGACTCTGCGGGCCATGAACTTGCGCACTGTCAGTTTCCCCCTGTGGGTGTCGATGTGTTCGGCCCGAACGCTAGTGGATCTTCGTCGCGGTCCCCAACTCGGCCGCCGCCGGCCATCCCGCCGACGCCCGTCGGCCACCGTCCGGACGTCCGCCGCACCGCTCCGGGCGCCCGCCGCACCGGTCCGGGCGCCCGCCGGGCAACCGGTGCCGAATCCGCACATGGGCCGTACCGGCTTGTTACGCAGCGGTAGCAGACTGGTCGTCATGCTTCTGCGTTCGGGTGCGGCCGCGCGGACCGCGCTGCGCCGCCTGGGGCCGCTCGGCGGACTGGTCTTCCTGGTCGTCGGGGTGGCGGTGTGCGGGCTCGGCTTCCGGATGCAGGCCGACCACTCGCCCTACCCGGACGGCCTGCGGGCGACCGGGACGGTGGTCGGGGTGCTCGACCGGGGCAGCCCGGACGGTTCGGGCGACACCTGGTCGGCCCGGTACCGCTTCACCACCGCGGCCGGGCGGCAGGTCACCTTCACCGAGCCCGACGCCCGGTTCAGCCGGCCCCGGCCCGGCAGCACCGCCGAACTCTCCTACCGGGCCGGCGACCCGCAGCACGCCCGGGTGATCGGCGGCGGCTCGGCCTGGTCGCAGTGGCTGCTGTACGCGATGGGCGCGGCCTTCCTGCTGGTCGGCCTGGACGCGGTGGGCGGCCGGCGGCTGCGGCACCGGTGGGCCCGGCCGGCGGACCGGCGCAGCGGCTCCCGGGCCGGGACGCCGGCGGCGGCGGTGCGCCGCGGCCCGCGCCCTGCCACCGGTCGGCTCGACCACGGGGAGGGCACACCGCCCCACCCGAACCACTTCTGCCGGCCGGCCGCGGCGCTCGACGCCCCGCACG
>NZ_JBNQTI010000299.1:0-5154 GCF_050325825.1 Kitasatospora sp. LaBMicrA B282 | reverse complement strand
CCCGGCGCCGCGCCCGCGCCGCGAGGGCCAGGGCGCCCCGGGCGACCCGCGGCGCCAGCCGCAGCGCTCGCGCGAGCTGCAGGCCAAGATCGAGGACGCGGTGCTGCGCCGCCACGACGGCCCCGGCGGCCCGGGCGACGAGCGCGGCGAGCGGCTGCAGAAGGTGCTGGCCCGGGCCGGCATGGGCAGCCGGCGGGCCTGCGAGGAGCTGATCGAGCAGGGCCGGGTCGAGGTCAACGGCGTCCTGGTGACCGAGCAGGGCAAGCGGGTCGACCCGGAGAACGACGAGATCAAGGTGGACGGCCTGACCGTCGCCACCCAGACCTACCTGTTCTTCGCGCTGAACAAGCCGGCCGGCGTGGTCTCCACCATGGAGGACCCGGACGGCCGCCAGTGCCTGGGCGACTACGTGACCAACCGGGAGACCCGGCTGTTCCACGTGGGCCGGCTGGACACCGAGACCGAGGGCATCATCCTGCTCACCAACCACGGCGAGCTGGCCCACCGGCTGACCCACCCGCGCTACGGCGTGACCAAGACCTACCTGGCCGCGATCCAGGGGCCGATCCCGCGCGACCTGGGCAAGCAGCTGGCGCAGGGGATCGAGCTGGAGGACGGCTTCGCCCGGGCCGACAGCTTCAAGGTGGTCTCCAACGTCGGCAAGAACTACCTGGTCGAGGTGACCCTGCACGAGGGCCGCAAGCACATCGTGCGCCGGATGCTGGCCGAGGCCGGCTACCCGGTGGAGAAGCTGGTCCGCACCCACTTCGGCCCGATCGCGCTCGGCGACCAGAAGTCGGGCTGGCTGCGCCGGCTGACCAACCCCGAGGTGGGCCAGCTGATGCGCGAGGTCGGCCTGTAGGGCCGCTCGTCCTCGCCCTGTAGTCCTCCGGGCCTCCCGGAGCGTTCTTCTCGGTGGACCCGACTCCGGCCCCGGCCGGCGGGGGCCGCACGTCCCGATGACCGATCGGTGGCGCGCGGCCCCCGCCGCTTGTCGGGGTGCGGCGGGGCGCACCCCCGCCATGCGTCGGGGGTCGGTGGTCGGCTGCTGGGACAGGGTTGTCACGGGGATCATCGGTGGCAGAAGATGGCCACGAAAACATCACTCACCAACTGGCGTGAAACCGCCACACCGGGGAGGGGGCGTCATGCTCGACGCTTTCAGCGCGCTCGGCCTCTCGGAGGCCGACGGCCAGGTCTACGCCGCGCTGGTGGCCGCCCCGCAATCCACCGCCGGGGAGTTGGCCGAGCGCTGCGGGCTGACGGCGCAGCAGAGCGGCAAGGCACTCAGCCGGCTCGCCCAGCAGGGCATGGCCACCCGGGCGCCGGTCGACCGCGACCGCTACCTGGCGGTGGCGCCGGACGTCGCGATCGGCACCCTGATCGGCCACCGCGAGGCCGAGCTGCGGGCCGCCCGGGCCGAGATGCACCGGCTGATGGACGCCTTCCGCGAGGCCTCCCGGTTCACCGACCCGGCCCGCTCGGTCGAGGTGCTCACCGGCGGCGAGGCGATCTCGCAGCGGCTGGCCCACCTGCAGGACACCAGCGTGCAGCAGGTGCGCGGGTTCGACTGCCCGCCCTACGTCGCGGACCCGGAGAGCAACCTGACCCGGCAGCGCAAGCGGCTCAAGGAGGGGGTGCGGTTCCGCACCGTCTACGACCGGGAGGCGGTGGCCTGGCCCGGTCGGCTGGAGAACGAGATCCTGATCGGCGCCCAGGACGGGGAGGAGGCCCGGGTGCGGACCACCCTCCCGATGAAGATGATCATGTCGGACGACCGGATGGCGATCATCCCGATCAGCGTCGGCGACAGCGTGCTGGACGCGGCCTACGTGATCCACCCCTCGGCCCTGCTCCAGGCGCTGGACGGGCTCTTCGAGGCCGAGTGGGACCGGGCGGTGCCGCTGCAGGCCGCGATCGGCGCCGAGCCGGGCCTGCGCGAGCCCGGCGACGACCAGCGCAAGCTGCTCGGGCTGCTGGCCGCCGGGCTGACAGACGAGTCGATCGCCCGCTCGCTGGGCTGGAGCGCCCGCACCACCCAGCGGCGGCTGCAGGCGCTGATGCGCGAGCTGGGGGCCAGCACCCGGTTCCAGGCCGGCATGGCGGCCCGCGAGCGCGGCTGGCTCTGACGGCCGGCCGGCTGTGACGGCGGCCGGCGCTGACCGTGGCCGCCGCTGACCCCCGGCGGGCCGGCCGGCTCGGCCGGCCCCGGTGCGGGGTCAGGCCGGCCGCGGCCCGGTCAGCTCCAGGGCAGCAGCGCGGCCCAGCGGCCGTCCGGGCCGCGCTCCAGCTTCTCCAGCCCCTTCACCGCGCTCCGGTTGAGCCGCCCGTAGATGTGCGGGAAGAGCACGTCGGGCGCCACCCCCGGCGGGCGCTCCCCGGACGGCGCCTCCCAGCGGACCATCGGCTCCACCTCCTCCGGGTCGATCAGCAGGGCCATCAGCGGATCCGGCGTCTTGGCGAAGAACAGGTTCGCGATGGCCAGCGTCGTCGGCTCGTCCGGGGAGCAGTGGATGAAGCCGTCCGTCAGCAGCGAGGTGGCGCTGTACGGACGGCCGGGATCACGGAGCCAGTCGTCCAGCGGAGCGAGGTGCAGGATCATAGCTCTGTTGTACCTGACCACCGCGGCCGCGCCGCCCTCGCGCGCCCGGCGGGATCCACCGGTCGGTCTCAGGCGGTCAGCCCCGCGACCTTGGCCGAAGCGGTCACCTCGTAGACCAGGGTGACGGTCCGTCGGCCGCCCGGCGGCAGGGCCAGCCGCCAACTGGCCACGCCCTCCGCGTCGAGCTGCTCGGGCGCCGGGTCGCAGGACTCGCCGCGCAGCCGCACCTCGACCGCCGAGACCTCGGAGACCGGGATCCGCTCGCGCAGCAGCAGCGCCACCTCGCCCTGCGCCCCGGGCGGCGAGAGCCGGCTGACCCGGACCCGCACGGTGCGGGTGAGCACCGTGCGCTGGCCCAGCCCCGGCAGGCCGCTGGTGCCGCGGCTCTCCTCCACCGTGCGGACCAGGCGCAGGTCGTCGGTGCCCGGGAAGGAGAGCTCGGCGGCCGCACCGGCGGCGGTGAACGGCAGCTCGCCGCGCCCGACGAAGCCGCTGTCGCGGATCAGCTCGACCGGGCCGGCCAGTAGCGGGTGGCCGGTCGGGTTGTGGAAGGTCACCACCTCGGCGGCCAGCGGGGACAGCTCCGGGGCGGCGATCCGCTCGGCGCTGCCCGGCGCCGTGAAGCCGCCCAGCGGGATCCGGTGCGCCCGGCCGTCGGCCGGCAGGTCCGCCGGGGCGGGGGCGGTGAGCAGCCGGACCTCGCCGCCGTCGTCCACCCCCGGCAGCCCGTCGGCGACCGGGCCCGCGGTGGCGTCCGGGCCCAGCGCGCCGATCTCCTCCTCGCGCAGCTCGACCGCCACGGTGCGCCGCTCCTCGCCGCTCAGCTCGCGCAGCGTCAGCCGGTCCGCGTGCAGCAGCGGCGGGGAGCCGGCCAGCGCCGAGCGGGCGGTGGAGAAGGAGAGCCGGGCCCCGCGCCAGTCCTCGCCGGTGACCTGCCAGACCACCGCGTCCGACTCCAGCCGCAGCGCGCCGTCCGCCAGCACCGCGCGGTAGGCGGGCCGCCAGAGCGCGCACGGCGTCAGGTGCCGGACGGTGAGCCGGGCCGGCCCGGCCCGCTCGGCCTCCACGGTCAGTTCCAGGTGGGCGGTCAGCTCCGCGGGCGCCTGCTCGGCCTCGAAGAGGGCCTCCTCGGCGGCCTGCTGCTGGGCGGTCAGCTCGGCCTGCTCGGCCCGCAGCGCCCGCAGCCGCTCGGCGCAGTCGTCCTGCTCGGCCGCCACCCGGTCCAGTTCGCGCGCCCAGCGGTCCGGCTCGGCCTCGCCGCGCCCGGTGCCCTCGGCGACCTCGATCAGCAGGTCGGCGGCCAGCCGGTCGAGCAGCGCCAGCCGGGCGGCCAGTCGCTGCTCCTGCTGGGCACCGGCGCGCAGCGCGGTCTCCAGCTCGTGCAGCCGGTGGCGCAGCGGGGAGTCGGTGCTGCCCGGCGGGTCGACCGAGCGCGGGGTCCAGCTGCGGGTCAGCCGGACCGCCAGCACCCGGAGGGCGGGGCCGCCGGGCTCGCCGGTCAGCTCGCCGGCCGGCTCGGCGGGCAGCTCGGGGGTCAGCTCGGGGGTCAGCTCGGCGCGCAGCTCGGCGGGCAGCTCGGGGGTCAGCTCGGCGCGCAGCGAGTGTTCGACGGCGAGCGGGCTGATCGGGCCCAGCCGCAGCCGTTGCCGGCCGGCGGACAGCGTCAGCGTGGCGCTGCGCTCGACGTGGGCGCGGTCCTCCAGACAGGTGGCGGCGGTGACCGGCAGCGGCAGGGCCGGGTTCGGGCGGTCGGCGCCGGCGGTGGTCCGGGGCATGGTCTCGGGCGTGGTCTCGGGCATCGGGTCAGCTCCTTCGGTTGCCGCCGGTCAGGGCCTTGCCGGCCGGGAGGCGGATCTCCCAGCCGCCGGTCAGGGCGGTGCGGCCGTGCGGCGGCAACTCGATCCGCCAGTACCGGCTGCCCTGCGGGTGGATCTCGGACGGGGCCGGCGGGGCGGTCCAGGCCGGGGTGCCGGGCTGCTCCTCGATCCGGATCTCGCGGTCGGCGGTGACCGGGATCCGCTCCCGGACCTCCACGGTGATCGCCCGGCCGAGCCGGTTGGCCAGCTCCAGGTGGATCCGCTCGGTGACCACGGTGGCGTTGCCGCGCAGGCCCGCGGTGGACTCCTGGGTCTCGGTGCGGCGGGTCACCCGCACGCTCTCGGCCACGCCCAGGCCGATCCGGCGGCTGTCGCCGGGGGCCAGTGTGGGCAGGGCGGTGGTGAGCAGGAACTCCTCGTCCGCCGTCACCTCCAGCGGCCCGGCCAGCAGCGCGCGGTCGGCGGCGTTGCCGAGCAGCAGGGTCGCGTACACGGTCTGCTCGACGGCCGGCACGCAGACGTACTCGGACTCGAGGGTGACCGGCAGCGCGCCCAGCTCCACCGTGTGCCAGCCGCCGTCGGCCGGCAGGTCGACCCGGGCGGGGGCGTCGAAGCGCTGGTCGAAGGAGCCGGCCGAGTGGCGCGGCGAGACGGTGTGCGGCGGCGGGGTGGCCTCGCGCGGGGCGCCGTGCCGGCCGGCGGGCACCGGTGCGGCGGCCGGGTGCAGCCGGCCGC
>NZ_JBNQTI010000298.1:0-5188 GCF_050325825.1 Kitasatospora sp. LaBMicrA B282 | reverse complement strand
AGGCCGGGCCGGTCGGGGGGCAGGCCGGGCCGGCCGGGCAGCGCGTCGGGGCGTGGGCGCCGGCTCACCGCTCCGCCCGCCGATCGGGCAGCTCGCGCAGGCCGAGCCCGCGGGCCAGCCGCTCCCGGGCGTGCCGCAGGTTGGCGCGGACGGTCTCCACCGGGCGGTCGAGGTAGGCGGCGATCTCCAGGTCGTCCAGGTCCAGCACGTAGCGCAGGATCACCACGTCGCGCTGGCGGTCGGGCAGCGCCAGGATCGCGCCGTAGAGGCCGACCTGGTCGGCCTCGCTGCGCAGGCTGTCGCCGGCCAGCTCCTTGAACCGGCCGATCACCGCGGTGAAGGTGGTGGCCTCCACCTCGACCTGGTCCAGCGGCCAGACCCAGTCGTGCAGTTGGGACTTGAGCAGCCGCCAGGCGTAGGCGGCGGGCACCGGGTGGCGCAGCGCGTGCGGCCACTGGCGGGCGAGCTCGGCGGTCATCGCCGCGACCACGAGCTCGGCGTCGGCCTGGTTGCCCACCCTGGTGCGGGCGAAGGCGAGCCAGGCGCGGCCGTGCAGTTCGCAGAACACCTGGTAGGAGAGCCACAGTCGGGCGTTGACCGGATCCTCGCCGGTGCCGTCCACCGCCGGCCCTCCCGGGCGCCCGGGTGTGCGGCCGCCCTTGTCGATCGTCATCGGTCCTGCCTTCGTCGGTCCTCGGCGTACGGTCGGCGGTGGGCCTCGCCGCCGCGGCGGGGGTGTCGTTCGCGCGTCGGAACCATGGAACCAGAGCGGAGTACCCCGGGTGCAAGACAAGAACAGTTTGTGATACTCCGATGATCCCACCGACTGACAGTGTGTCATATGACTCTGGCATAGGATCTTTTGGTTTGTCAGCACGGGGTCGGGGGTCGTGAGGGATCATGGATCCCGTCCGATCGCCGCAGGATCGCCGAGGAGGGGGAGGATGACCGACTACGAGGGCGTCAACCTGGAGGTTCACCGTGCGCACTCCGCGCGGATGTACGACTACTTCCTGGGTGGGGTGACCAACTTCGCCGCCGACCGGGAGGCCGCCGGGAAGGTCAAGGCGGTGCTGCCGTTCGCGGAGCTCTCGGCCCGGGTCAACCGGGCCTTCATGCACCGCTCGACCAGAGCTCTGGCGGAGGCCGGGCTCGACCAGTTCCTCGACGTCGGGACCGGCATCCCCACCTCGCCCAACCTGCACGAGATCGCGCAGCGGGTCAACCGGTCCGCCCGGGTCGTCTACGTGGACAACGACCCGATCGTGCTGGCGCACGCCAAGGCGCTGCTGATCGGCACCCCGGAGGGCCGCACCGCCTACGTGCAGGCCGATGTCACCGACGCCGCCGCGCTGCTCGCGTCCGCGCAGCTGCAGGAGGCGTTGGACTTCTCCCGGCCGATCGCGCTCAGCCTGAACGCGCTGCTCCACTTCGTGCCCGACGAGTGCGGGGCGCACGGGATCGTGGAGCAGCTCAAGGGGGCGCTCGTCTCCGGCAGCGCGCTGGTGATGAGCCACGCGACCGAGGACTTCGCGCCCGCCGAGATCGCCCGGGCCCTGCAGATCTACCGGTCCGCCGGCACCCAGGTGCAGGCCCGCAGTCGGGCCGAGTTCGAACGCTTCTTCACGGGTTGGGAGTTGGCTGCTCCCGGGGTCGTGCCGAGCCCGCGCTGGCGCCCGGACGGCGCCGGGCCGCACGGGGTGAGCGACGAGCAGGCCTCGGTCTACGCGGCCGTCGCGCTGAAGCCCTGAGGTTCTGCCTGACTCATCGTCAACATCCCGCCCTGGCACGGCTGTTCGTCAGGACGCCTCGGCCAGCGAGACGAACGGGTCGTGGTGGATCCGTTCCAGCGGGACCCCGGCCCGGGTGAGCACCCGGGCCGCGGTGACGATCATCGGGGCCGGGCCGCTGAGGTAGGCGTCGTGGTGCTGCCACGGGCCCGCCTCGGCCAGCACCTTGGGCAGGTAGCCGACGCCGCCACGGGCGTCCTGGTCGGCGATCGCCGCCCGGATGGTGAGCCAGCGGTGCCGCTGGGACATCAGCAGCAGGTCGTCCAGCCCGTACAGCCCCTCGGCGGTGCGGGCGCCGAGGAAGAGCTCGACCCGCCGCTCCGCGCCGTCGAGCGCGGCCTGCTCGACCAGTGCCCGGATCGGCGCCAGCCCGGTGCCGCCCGCCACGCAGACCACGTCGCGCCGGCCGGTCGGGTCCAGCACCATGTCACCCTGCGGCGCGCCCAGGCGCAGCAGGTCGCCCACCGCCGCCCGGTGCACCAGCGCCCCGCTCACCCGCCCGCCGGGCACCGCCCGGACGTGGAAGGTCACCGTGCCGTCGGGCCGCGGCGCGTTGGCGGGGGAGTAGTAGCGCCACACCTTCGGGAACCACGGGGTCTCCAGGCTGGCGAACTGGCCACCGGTGAACGGGTAGGGCAGCTCGGGGCGGACGGTCAGCTCGGCGATGTCCAGCCCGTGCCGGCGGTGCTCGACGATCCGGGCCGGCCAGACGGCCGGACGCACCGCGGCGTCGGCCCGGGCGGCCTCGTCCATCGCCGACGCCACGGTCCGGTAGGCGCGGCTCCAGGCGGCCGCGGTCTGGGCGTTCCAGGCGGGGCCCGCGTAGTGCTGCAGGGTGGCCAGCAGGCACTCGCCCACCGCCGCGTAGTGCGCGCTCTCGGTGCCGAACTTGCGGTGGTCGCGTCCCAGATGGGCACAGAACCGGGCCAGGTTGGCCGGATCGTCCACCAGGTCGACGATCAGCAGCAGGGCGCGCAGCAGCCGGTCGTGCTGGACGTCCATGTCGGTCGGGAACAGTTCGCGGACCGCCGGGTAGCGGCCGAACAGGGTCGCGTAGAAGAATCCCGGCAGATTGTCGGCATGCGGTTCGACCACGGACAGGCTCGCCCGGATCAGCGCGCTGTCGGTGGCGGAGAGCGGACCCGCGGCCGTGGGCCGCTGCGGCGGCACCGTGGCACTCGGGCCCGGCTGCTGCGGTGCCGCGGCTCCCTGGGCCCACCAGCCGCCGCCGGGGCCGCCCGGCGCGGCCGGTCCGGCGGGCGCCGGGGCGGGCTGCGATATCGGGGACGCAGGGACCTCGGTGCCGGCGCGCTTGGCGCGGAACTTCACGGTGGAGCACTCCTGTCCAGCTCATCTCCCCCCGGAGCTGTCGCTGTACGGCCAGAAACGGTCCGATTCTGCCCATAGTCCCGATGGGCCTCGCAAGCAGCACCCAGTGAAGCATTTGTGAAACCGGCCGGTAGGGCTGCCGGCGGCGGTCTATCCGGGAATTCCCGGAAATCTCCCAGAGATTCGAGAGAATCCCGGACACCATACCGTGCTCCGGGCGCTCGTGCTGACGAGGCGTCAGATGACTGCTCGGCCAAGGGAGGCGAGCCGGTCCGCGCCGGTTTTGCCCGCCGATGGCCGGGCTGGTGCCGCGAGTTGATCGACTCGGCCTGTGACGCGTGTAGACCGCCCGCCTCCAGGGCTGGATCGCCGGCCGCCGCGTGCCTGCCGGCCGTCACCAAAGAGCAACTGATGGGTTGCGCATTGCGGGCGGGACGTGCAACCTTTGGGTAGCACGTTCCGACGAGGCGAGTGAGGCAGCAGTGATCCCTGACACGATCGAGCGCACCATCGTGATCAATGCTCCCGTGGAGCGGGTCTGGTCCGTGTTGACCGAACCCACCTTCCTCGGGCGCTGGTTCGGCAGCGGGGAGGCGGTCAAGATCGACCTGCAGCCCGGTGGCCTGCTGGTTTTCGACCACGGCGTTCACGGCGTCATTCCGGCGCGGATCGAGACGGTCGAGCCGCCGCGGGTCCTCTCCTGGCGGTGGTCGCAGGGCGCCGCCGGCGAAGAGCCGGACGACACCAACGCGACCCTGGTCGAGTTCACGCTGACCGAGGACGAGCTCGCGGGAGGCACCCGACTCACCCTGGTCGAGAGCGGCTTCGCACGGCTCGGCCTGCCGGTGGACGAGGCGACGGAACGGCACCGCGCGAACAGTCGGAACTGGCCCGGCAAGCTCGAGCAGCTGCACGCGGCCTGCGAACAGACCGGGGCATGAGCAACGGCGCCGAGGCCGGTCAGGGCCCCGAGGACGTCCTGGTGGCGCTGGCCGACCGGACCCGACGCGAGGTGCTCGCCATCATCGTGCGCGAAGGTGGCGCCACCTCGACTTCGCTTGCTGCCAGCCTCCCCGTCACCCGCCAGGCCGTGGCCAAGCACCTGGCCGTCCTGGAGCGCGCCGGGCTGGTCCGCCCCCGCCGAGTCGGACGCGAAGTCCAGTACGAAGCGGATCTGCAGCCGCTGCAGCGCACGCGGCAGTGGATGGACACGCTGGCCGCCGCGTGGGAGCACCGCCTTGACGCGCTCAAGGACCTGGCGGAAGGAAACGGCCCGCGCTGAGCCGGCGGGGGCGCCTCACGAGGACCGCACAGAGGATTTGTCGGGCGTTCTCAGTCGGTCAGCGCCATGTCCTCGCGGGCCGGCAGGCGCTCGCTCTCCGCCACCGCGTGCAGCTCGGCGGACAGGTCGAGGCGGCGGCAGAGCAGGTAGTAGGCGCTGCCCGCGACGGCGATGCCGACGGTGCCGAGGGCCAACCCGAGGACGCTCGCCAGTACCGTCACCGGCCGGCGCTCACCATGCGTCCGGGCGGGTGGGCTCGCCAGCGGTGCTGTCCGGCGGCGGCGGGACCGGGCGCAGCCGGGCCCAGGCCGCGAAGGCGGCGGCCGTGGCCAGCATGGACAGCCCCACCCAGAGGTTGACGTTCACCCCGCCGGCCCGGTCGAGGTCCCGGGGGGAGGTGAAGGCGGCCCCCAGCACGGTGAGCACGGCGCCGTACACGGTGAAGAGCAGCGCCAGTAGCCAGCGCAGGTCGAACATGGCAACGGCCTCCCGGCGGTGAGGTTTCGATGACCGGACTCGCTTACCAGAACAGCACGTTGAGGACGGTGGCCAGGACCAGCGCGCCGACCCCGAGCAGCACCGGACTGCGGTACCAGCCGGTCTCCTGCCACTCGGCCGCGACCGCCGCCTCGGCCACGACCGCCGCTTCGGCCACGACCGCGGCGTCGACCCCGGCCTCGACCGCGGTCTGCGGCCGGACCGCCTCCGCCAGCGTGCCGCCGCCCGCCGGCTCCAGCTCCCCGGTCGGTTCCGCGCCGCCGGTCGGCCGCGCCTCGCCCGCCGGCCC
>NZ_JBNQTI010000297.1:0-5197 GCF_050325825.1 Kitasatospora sp. LaBMicrA B282 | reverse complement strand
GGGGGAGGGGGTTGTTTTGGGGGCGGGCGGTTGTGGGGGGGGGGGGGGTGGGGGGGGGGGGTGTGCCTCTCCGCTCCCCCCCGGGCCGCGTTGGCCCGCGCCGCCCGCCCGCGCGGCTGAGCCGCACCGGCGGGCCCGACCGGTCAGCGGGTGCCCACCGCGGCCCGCACGGCGCGGCGGGCCAGCGCCGCGTCGTCGTACAGCCGGCGGATCATCAGCCGCTGCTCCTCGCCGGCGCCGGGCACGTCGTAGAGCCGCAGCTCCCGCATCAGCACCAGGACCAGGTTGACCAGGAACGCGTCCCGCGCCAGCGTGCCGCCCACCTGGGCCAGTTGACTGATCTGCCGGCGGGCCGCGGTGTCCCCGTAGAGCACGCTCCACAGCACCGCCAGGTCGTAGCCGGGCAGGTACCAGCCGGCCTGCTCCCAGTCCAGCAGCACCGGCCCGGAGGGGGCCAGCATGATGTTGCTGAGGAGGGCGTCGCCGTGGCAGAGCTGCCAGCCGGAGTGGGACAGGCCGTGCAGCAGCTGGCGCAGGTCCCCGGCGTCCCGGTCGGTCAGCTGGCCCACCGAGTGGTACCGGCCGATCTCGAACTGGTAGTCCAGCGGCTGGTGGAAGACGTCGATCGGCGGGCGCCAGAGATTGAGCGACCGGATCGAGCCGAGGATGGCGCGCACCTCGCCCGGGGTCGGCGCGTCGGCCGGGTGGCGCTCCACGGCGGCGGGGCGGCCCGGGATCCGCTCCATCACCAGCACGCAGCGGTCGTGGTCGGCCGCCACCAGGCGCGGCATCCGCACCGGCGGGCGGTGCCGGACGAAGGCCCGGTAGATCGCCACCTCGCGGCGGAACCGCTCCACCAGCAGGGCCCGCCGATCACTCTGCACGGCCTGCGGGGAGAGGCACTTGGCGACCACGGCGGTGCGCCCGATCAGCCCGGTGATCAGGATGTGCGCCCCGTCCTCGCGCAGCACCTGGCGCGCCGAGAAGGCGGGACATATCCGCGTGATGTGGGCGAGCGCGGCCCGGACGGCCGGGGTGGCGAGGGCGGCGGTGTCGATGCGCTCGACGACGGGGGCGGGTTGGGGCGCGCGGGGGCGCAGCAGGCGCTCACCGGCGCGCGGGATATGGGCGGGCGCCTCGATGCGCCCGGCGGGGCGCGCGGGGAGGGCAGGCTTCGGCCCGGGCCGGCGGATCGCCACGGAGGACGGCGGCCGCTGCGCGATGCCGGTCCGGGGCGCGGTGGGGGAAGTCGCGGAGGTGTACATGAGGGGGCGGGATTCCCTTCCTTGCCGATGGCATATGACAGTCAAGACGGGGGCCCTGACCGAGTCGAACGGGGTGCCACGATTGGCGCGCGGAGGTGTACGACCTGGCTCGCTGGGGTGGACGACGGCGCACGGGGGGCGTGCGCCGGAGCACCCGGGCGCGGCGGCCGTCCGGGGATGGGTGGGACGGACGACGGGCCGCACCGGTCGGCGCGCCCGGCTCCGGGACCGGCCGCCCGAGCGGACCCGCGCACCCTGGGGAAATGCGCTGGTCCGCCCGGCCGGCCGGGCTCGGCACCGGTTCGCCACCCGGCCGCGCCACCCCTCTTCGCCAGACCGCACCGGCGGTCCGGCACCGCCGGCGGAGACGGCTCCCGGCGGTGGTTCCCGGTGCTCGGAGGGGTTCCGAACCCCGGGTGGGGTTGCGCATCTCTACTTGACACCCGTGCGGCACTGGCTGACCAGTTGGCGAGCCCTGGCGAACCCTGGCGAATGCTCGCGTGGCACATGACAGCCCATTAATCTCGAACCAGCCGAGGAGCCTGGGGGCTTGATGTGAGCAGCGGACCCAACACCCGACTCGCCGATCTGTTCGCCTTGACCGGTTGGTCGAAGGGCGAGCTGGCTCGGCTGGTCAACCGGCGGGGTGCGGCGATGGGACAGCAGCAGCTGTCCACCGACACCTCGCGGGTGCGGCGTTGGATCGAGCGGGGCGAGATCCCGCGCGATCCGGTGCCGCGGGTGCTGGCCGCGGTGTTCACCGAGCGGCTCGGCCGTGTCGTCTCCATCGAGGACCTCGGTCTGGCGCGACCACGGCGGACAGCAACGGCCAGGGCGGGTGACGCCGCGGTCGAAGAGCCGGAGCGTACGGCCGAGATCCTCACCGAGTTCACGGGAATGGATCTCATGCTCAACCGACGCGGACTGGCCGATACCGTCACCGAGTTGCCGGGTGCCTCCGTCATCCCCGACTCCCTCTACCACTGGCTCGGCGGGGAGAGCGTCGCCCACGCGGCGAACCGCCCGCGCCAGGTGATCACCGGCACCCCCGCCCGCCCGATCGTGGACGTCTACGAGCCCGGCCCGGCCGGCCCGGCGGAGGTCGCCGCGCTGGAGCGCTCCTTCGAGGTGTTCCGGGCCTGGGACGCCTCCCGCGGCGGCGGGCTCCAGCGCAAGGCGGTGATCGGACAGTTGAACGAGGTGGGCGGGCTGCTCACCCACCGGCACCCGCCGGAACTGGCCCGCCGGCTCTGGCTGGTGGCGGCCAACCTGGCCGCGCTGGCCGGCTGGATGTCGCACGACGTCGGCCTGGAGGCCACCGGGCAGCGGTACTTCGTGATCGCGGCGCAGGCCGCCAAGGAGGCCGGCGACCGGCCGCGGGCGGGCGAGGCGATCTCACGCTGCGCCCGGCAGCTGCTGCACCACGGCCGCGCCACCGAGGCGCTGGACCTGATGCGGACCGCCCACGCCGGCGCCGGGCCGCAGCTGCGGCCGCTGACCCGGGCGATGCTGAACACCGTGGAGGCCTGGGCCGAGGCCTCGTTGGGCCATGGCGAAAGGGTGGCGCGACTGCTCGGGGAGGCCGAGGAGGAGTTCCTCAAGGGTTCGGCGGAGCCGCAGCCGGTCTGGATGCAGACCTTCAACGAGGCCGAGCTGCACGGCATGCAGGCGCTGGTCTACCGCACCCTGGCGGAGCACGACCCGCGGGCGGCCGAGCGCTCGGTCGAGCACGTGCGGGCGGCGATCCGGCTGCGCGCCGGGCAGGGGCAGGAGCGGTCGACCGTGTTGGACCTGGTCACCCTGGCGTCGGTGCGCTGGCTCACGGGGGAGCCGGAGGAGGCCGGGCGGCAGACCAGGCTGGCGCTGGAGCTGATCAGCGCCACGTCCTCGCACCGCACCTGGGACCGGCTGCGCCGGATGGACCGGCTGGCCGCGCGCTACCAGGCGCTGCCCGCGGTGGCCGAGCTGCGGGCGGACGTCGGGGCGGCGGTCCCGGCGGCCCGCCGCCCGCCCGAGTAGCGCGAACTCAGATGTTGTCGACGTTGGCGCTGTGCACCTGGTCCCAGGCCTCCTGGACGTAGCGCTCGCGCTCGACCAGGCTCAGCGCGGGGAAGTACTCCTTGAGTCGCTCCACCACGACCTGCTCGGGCTCGTGGCACTCGTGCAGCAGGAATGCGGCCTTGTGCAGAATGCTCTGTTCCACGGAACGGTCCTCCCTCGGTGCAGGTCCGCCCTGTGCTGACACTGCGGCCGACAGCATATGTGTCCCGGGTACCGCCCCGATGTCCAGGGCAGTGCGACACGAGTCGCACCCGAGGTGATCCGAGTCGCACCCGAGCGGAGGCCGGGCGTGCGGTCGAGCCGTGCGCGCGGGGTCAGCAGGCGCGGACCAGCATCCGCAGCGAGACCACCTGACCATCCGGACCGAGCACCGGGCGGCCCGAGCAGTGCACCGGGAACGGGGCGGGGGCGCCGGCCGGCCCGGCCGGCCGTTCGATGCGCACCACCCCGTCCAGCGGGCGGCCGTGCACCAGGGCCTCGGTCACCATCCGGCAGAGGGCCGGGCGGTCCTGCGGCACCAGGCGGCCCGGCAGCTGGTCGAGGGTGAGCGGGCCGAGTTCGGGATCGCGGGCGAGCAGCGGGTAGGCCTCCGCGGACCAGCGCACCGTGTCCTGGAGCAGGTCCCACTCCATGGCGGCGGTGGCCTGGGCGGGCGGAGCGCTGGGCAGGGAGAGACTCATCGGCGGTCCCACGGGGCTGTCGGGGAAACGGGAGCGGAGCGTGCGGTCGGTGCCGGAGCGTGCGGTCGGTGCCCGAGCGTGCGGCGTGCCGGGGCGTGCGGTCGTGCCGGAGCAGCGAGAACGACTCTGGCACAGCCTCACGCTCCGTGCGTGAAGAATGGCAGAAACGATAGGAACTTTCATCTGGCATATGCCAGTGCAACGGCCCGGGCATCATCGGGCGCGACCGGGGGCAGATCGGATCGAAGGGGCGGGGCACCCGGGAGCGAGGTGGGTGCGCCTGCGGCGGACAGACGGTAACCTACGGTGATTCCGGCGCCCGGGCGCCCGCCCCAGCGTGACCACCAGACCCCCGGCGACGGAAATCCCGTTGCCACGACGACTGCCGCAACGGATGCTGACCTCATGTTCGAGCCCGTGATAGCCCCCAGCGCCAGCCTCCTCGGCCTGCTCCAGCGAGGACGCGGTGACGGGCAGTTGCATGCGCTCGCAGCGGACCGTGACGAGGCCGTCGCCGCCCTGGAGGAGTGCGTCACCAACGACCCGCGGGGCGACTGGCAGCTGGAGAACCGCTCCCTCTACTACGCCCGCGTCTACATGGACCTGGAAGCCCCGCTCGGCGGCATCGAGCGGCACCTCGGCCACCCCGACGACCTGCTGGACCCGCAGGACCACCGCACCGGCCTGGCCCTGTCCGTGCTCGGCCACCTGGCCGGCTACGGCCGCCGCGACGCCCTGCTGCTGCTCCGCTCCTACACCGCCACCGGTGCCAACTGGGCCTGGTCGCTCGACGAACTGGCGCTGCGCGACACCGACGAGGCGCTGTTGGAGCTGGCCCCCGCCGTGCTGGGCCGGTTCCCCGCCACCGAGGAGGGCGAGGCCGAGCTGCGCGCCGCCATCCGGTCCGCCTACGAACCGCGGCCTTGGCGGCTGTGGGCCGAGGCGCACCCCCGGGTGGCCGCCGCCGGCGAGCAGTCCCCCTTCGACCTGTGGCAGCGCCAGCTCAACCGGGGCGGGGTGACCCCGGGCTGGAGCGTGGCCGACGTGCTCGCCTGGGCCGACCAGCTGGAGCCCGGGGTGCACCCGGACGCCGAGGCGGTGGCCCGCCGGGCGGCCGCCGCCGCCCGCTGCCTGGCCGCCGTGGCCCGCCCCGAGGACCGCGAGCAGCTGCTCGCCGCCGCCCGCGACGGC
>NZ_JBNQTI010000296.1:0-5207 GCF_050325825.1 Kitasatospora sp. LaBMicrA B282 | reverse complement strand
GTCCGCGGCCCGGCCCGGCCCGTCCGGCCGCCCCCCGGCCCGGTCCGCCGCGGCCCGGTCCGCGGCCGCAGATCCCCAAGCCCGGTCCGCGTCCCGCGCCGGCCGGTCCGACCGTCCAGCTGGTCCGGGCCGCTCCCGGCGATGCGCTGGAGCGGGCCGACGAGTCGGTGGACCTGCTGCTGGAGTCGGGGCGCAACCCTGGCGACATCCTGGTGCTGACCGCTGGTCAGCCGCACCCGTGGCAGCAGCACGAGCTGTCCTTCGGTGCGGAGCGGTACTGGGCGCAGCTCGCGGAGGGCGGTGACGTCTTCTACGCGGACCTGGCGACCATGCGGCCGGCCCGGCGCGAGGTGGTGGTCCTGGTCCTGCCGGACGGCGGCACCGGGCGGGCGGCGCAGGCTGCCGAGAAGGCCGCGGAGAGGGCTGTGGAGAAGGCGCGCGGCTTTGCGGTCTCGCTGCTGGTGGTCTGCGGCGCGGGCCGGCCGTGCCGGGCGGTCGCTCGGCTGCTCGGCACGTTCACCCTTGGCAGCTCGGCTGTTCGGCACGTTCACCCTCGACTGTCTGGCTCGCGTGCCCTCGGCCGCTCGGCTCGCGCGCCCTCGGCGGCGGGTACCTCGCCCCCGTCGGCAAGGTGCCCGGGCGGTTCAGCGTGCCGCGTGCCGGGCCGGCTGCTGGCCCGCCGCGCTGCCGGCCGGCCAGCTGCGGGCCGGGCGCGCGTACTCGACCGCGGGTGCGCTGCTCGCGATGGTGCGCACCGGCAGTTCGGAGACCGTGTGCACCGGGCGCTCCGACCAGGAGCCGGAGTGCGGGGTGCGCCCCGAGCGGCCGTCGCCGAGCACCTGCCAGCCGGCCGCGGTGAGCGAGACGTAGGCACCGCAGCGCAGGCCGTGCAGGGCGGCGGCGTCGCGCAACGCCCACATCCAGGCGCCGTCCAGCTCGGTCCAGCCGGACGCGCCGTCACGGCAGCTGAGCAGCACGGCGGTCCGCCGCGGCGCCGACAGTCGCAGGTCGTGCGGGGTGACCTGGCGCAGGTTGCCGAGCAGCGCGTTGCGCAGCAGCCAGCCGTCGGTGATCTGCGCCCGGGGGGTGACGGAGGCGGAGGCGACCACCCGGTGCTCGACGTCGAGCACGCCGATCACCGTGGTGCCCGGTGGTGGCAGGTGGCGCTGGTGCAGGTCGATGACCAGCTCGCGCGGGTCGCGCAGCAGTGGCACGCCGGCGCTCGACCAGCTCTCCAGGTCGATGCATCGGCCCGTGGCGGAGGAGAGCAGACCGTGGTCCACGCCGTGGATCATCGTTCTCCTTCCCGGCCCGTGGCTGCGCGGGCACGTGAGTACGCCGAATTCCGGTCCGTCGGACCAGGCATCTGGGTACGCTGCAATTCTCACGGCAGACGACCGGGGCGGCAACGATGAAATGATGAATGCCGCCCGAAAGCCGGGGATCTGCCGGATATATTCCCCGGATGGCTCAAGCAGCCCTCGGCCTCCCAGGACCAGGCGTGTCAGCCAGGATCAGGAATGCCTCCCCGAACCGCGAATGCCGTCACGGACCAGGAATGCCGGCCAGGCCCACACGTGTCAGCCGGGCACAGGGACCGCAGCGCCACCCGGAAGCGGCCCGCGGTCACCCCTGAACCGCCAGGACCAGGGGCAGCACGGCTTCCGCACCGGCGCGGCGCAGCAGCCGGGCGGCCACGGTCACCGTCCAGCCGCTGTCGACCAGGTCGTCCACCAGGAGCACCGGGCCCGGGGTGTCGGCCAGCGCCCGGCTCAGCTCGGGCGACAGGACCAGGGCCCCGGCCAGTGAGTTCAGCCGCTGGGCGCTGTTGCTGCGGGCACCGTGCGGTGGTCGGCCCTCGACGTACTCGATCCGTCCGAGCAGCGGCAGCCGGCCGATCTGGGCGATCCGCGCCCCGAGCGAGCCGACCAGTTCGGGTCGGCCCGCGGAGGCCATGGTGACCACGCCGACCGGCCGGGCGGTCTCCGGCTCGCTGCCGGCCCAGCCGCCCGGGCCCCGGGCCCAGTCGGCCAGCACGGTGACCAGTGCGTCCAGGACGTCGGAGGGGACCGGGCCGTCCGGTGCGTCGTCGGCCAGCATGGTGCGCAGGCGCCCGCCCCAGCCGATGTCGGAGAGCCGACCGAGCGCGCGGCCGACCTGGGCCTGCTCCTCCTGCGGGATCCGCCCCTTGAGCGGCACCCCGAGCGCCTCCATCCCGGTGGGCCAGAGCCGGCGGGGCTCGAAGCTGACCCCGGGCCGGCCGAGCGCGGCCCGAGCAGCCTCCAGCGCCTGCGGCGAGACCGACTCGCTGTGGCGCGGGCCGGCGCAGTTGTCGCAGCGGCCGCACGGCGCCGCCTGCTCGTCGTCCAGCTGGCGGCGCAGGAAGTCCATCCGGCAGTGCCGGCCGGTGGCGTACTCGCGCATCGCCTGCTGCTCCTCGGACCTGGCCCGGGCCACCTTGGCGTAGCGCTCGCCGTCGTAGACCCAGGGCTGCCCGGTGGCCAGCCAGCCGCCGCGCACCCGCTGGACGGCGCCGTCCACGTCGAGGACCTTGAGCATGGTCTCCAGCCTGGCCCGGCGCAGGTCGACCCGCGCTTCCAGGGCAGCGGTGGAGAGCGGCCGGTCCGCTTCGGCCAGGGCGGCCAGGGTGCGCCGGACCTGCTCCTCCGGGGGGAAGCCGAGCGAGGCGAAGTACCGCCAGATCGCCTCGTCCTCCCGACCGGGCAGCAGCAGCACCTCGGCGCGGTCCACGCCGCGGCCGGCGCGGCCCACCTGCTGGTAGTAGGCGATCGGCGAGCCGGGGGAGCCGAGGTGGACCACGAAGCCGAGGTCGGGCTTGTCGAAGCCCATGCCGAGCGCGGAGGTGGCGACCAGTGCCTTGACCCGGTTGGCGAGCAGGTCGGCCTCGGCGGTGCGGCGTTCGGCGTCCTCGGTGCGGCCGGAGTAGGAGGCGACGGCGAAGCCCCGTCCGCGCAGGAAGTCGGTCACCTCTTCGGCGGCGGCCACGGTGAGCGTGTAGACGATGCCGGAGCCCGGGAGCTCGTCGAGGTGGTCGGCGAGCCAGCCGAGGCGGTGCGCGGGGTCGGGCAGGGTGAGCACCGCGAGGCTGAGGCTCTCCCGGTCGAGCGGGCCGCGCAGCACCAGGGCGCGGCCGTCGGTCCCGGTGGTGCCCAACTGCTCGGCGACGTCCTCGGTGACCCGGGCGTTGGCGGTGGCGGTGGTCGCCAGCACCGGGACGCCGGGGGAGAGGTCGGCCAGCATGGTGCGCAGCCGGCGGTAGTCGGGCCGGAAGTCGTGGCCCCAGTCGGAGATGCAGTGCGCCTCGTCGACCACCAGCAGGCCGGTGGAGGCGGCCAGCTTGGGCAGCACCTGGTCGCGGAAGTCGGGGTTGTTCAGCCGCTCCGGGCTGACCAGCAGGATGTCCACGCTGCCGGCCGCGACCTCGGCCTGGATCTCGTCCCACTCCTGCGGGTTGGCGGAGTTGATGGTGCGGGCGTGGATGCCGGCCCGGGCGGCCGAGTCCACCTGGTTGCGCATCAGGGCGAGCAGCGGGGAGACGATCACCGTGGGACCGCTGCCGGCGGCGCGCAGCAGGGCGGTGGCGATGAAGTAGACGGCGGACTTGCCCCAACCGGTGCGCTGGACGACCAGCGCCCGGCGGCGGTCGACCACCAGGGCCTCGATGGCCGACCACTGGTCCTCGCGCAGCCGGGCCGCGGGCCCGGCGAGCTCGCGGAGCACCGCCTCGGCACGCTCGCGCACGGCGGCGCGGTCGGGCGCGGCGAAGTCACCGGCGATCCGCTCCGGGGCGGGAGCGAGGCCGTGGTCGTGGGTCCCGGCGGTGGGCACTGGCTGGTCGTCCATGCCGTCTATGTAACCCTGCCGCACTGACGGGGGGCGAACCGCCGGCCGCGCCTGTGGACAACTCGGCGGGTGCTCGGTCGGGTTGTCCACAGGGCCGGGGTTATCCACAGGTTTCGAGCCGGTTCCGCGGGACGGTGCCGATCGGCGGCAGCCTGCCGCCATGACGCACTACGACCCGCACCCCGAGTCCCACCACCACCCCGCCGTGCCGCAGCTGCTCCGGCTCAAGGGTCCGTCCGACCTGGCCGCCATGCTGCCGTACCTGCTCGGCTTCCATCCGGACGACAGCATCGTCGTGGTCGGCCTGCACGGCTCGATGTACCGCCAGGGCAGTGCCATCCGGGCCGACATCCCGCCGGACCGGGCCGACTGGCCGGCCATCGCGCGTGACCTGGCCCGGCTGCTGCTCGAAGTCTCCCGGCAGCACGGTTCCCGGCCGGTCGCCGCCCTGCTCTACCTCTGCCGGGACCCGGAGCCCGGAGCCCGCCCGGTGCTGCGCCAGCTCCGCCCGCTCGCCGGCCTGTTCGGCGCGGTCTTCGGCGAGTTCGAGCTGCCGATCAAGGAGTCGCTCTGCATCTCCGGCGGTCGCTGGTGGTCCTTCCACTGCTCCGACCAGACCTGCTGCGGGCCCGCCGGGACCGCCGTGCGGCTCGGCCGGGACCCGGCCCCGGTGGTGGTCGCAGCCACCGTCGCCGGCCTGGCCCCGCGTGGCAGCCGCAAGGAGCTCGCAGCGGAGCTCACTCCGTTCGGCCCGCCCGTGGCCCGGGGCCAGCGCCACGCGCTGGAGCGCGAGTTGGGCCGGCTGGCGGCGAGCCTGGCCGAGCCGGGTGGCGAGGAGCGCGAGCAGGAGCGGGTCGAGCGGCTGGTCGCACGGGCGATGGCCGAGTCCCGGGGCGGGCCGCCCGAGCTGGACGAGCAGCGCGTCGCCCAGCTGATCGTCGGCCTGCAGAACCGGGGCAACCGCGACCGCGCCGCCGAGTACTCCGAGCCGGACGAGCTGGCCACCGCCCAGCACCTGTGGCGCTTCCTGGCCCGCCGCTGCGTGCCGCCGTTCGAGGAGTTTGCGAAGGCCCCGCTGACGCTGCTGGCCTGGACCTGTTGGCTCTCCGGTGACCTCGCCACCAGCCGGGTGGCCCTCGGCATGGCCCTCGACCGGGACCCGACCTACACCCTGGCCGACCTGCTCTACCACTCGGTCAACGGCGGCATGGAGCCCGACGCCCTGCTGGCCGTGGTCCGCACCGAGCGCCTCCGCCGGGCGGCCGGGTCCGGCCTGGGCGGGGCCGTGGCGCCCGAGGAGGACGGGCTGCCCGACCCGGGCGGGCCGCCGGGCGGGCCGGGCT
>NZ_JBNQTI010000295.1:0-5337 GCF_050325825.1 Kitasatospora sp. LaBMicrA B282 | reverse complement strand
TCATGCAGTCCGGCCAACCCGTTTGACCAGCGACGAGCATCAACCTCGGATATGTCCCCACCCATGAACAGCCCAACGAGCGAACCCGACAACCGTCACGGTAAGCACCGTTGCAGTACTAGTACGAAGCAGCTGCCGCCAGGGGCTCCCCGGCGGGCTGGTGCCAGGGGCTGCGCTCAGGTCGCGGCGCCGGCGGCGCCACCGGAGCCGGCGTCGGCGCTGCCGCCGGGTGCGGTGGTGGAGTCGCCGTAGGGGTCCTGGGCGGCCAGCCCGAGCGCCTGGCGGGCGGTGGCCTCCAGCGGGTCGGAGCTGCGCCCGGTGAGGTCGTTGACCAGGGAGTCGACGCCCGTGGTGGAGTCGTCGGCGGCGTTCTGCCAGTGCGGCTGGTCGTCCTTGAGCTCGGTGATCAGCGCGGACACCTGGCTCTGGGCACTGCCCCAGTTCTGCTGGGAGAGCGAGGTCTGCGCCTGCTGCATGGCGGTCGCGGTCTGCTGGATCCACCGCATCGACTTGGCGCTGTCGTCCGCCGGGTCGCCGGTGGGCTGCAGCGCGTCCGCCTGGTCCAGCAGGCTGACGGCCTTCAGGAAGGACTGCTGGGCCTGGGTCAGGTCGGTCTGGTCGCGGCGCAGCGAGCCGACGGCGCCGTTGGGCTTGCCGTTGTCGTGCAGGAAGCAGAGCACGGTGTGCCCGGAGGCGTCCCAGCGGGTCTGGGTGTCCGGGTAGACGTAGCGCACGCCGAGCGAGGCGGTCCGCGCCCACGGGTCCGTGACGTAGAGCAGCTCCTCGTGGTGGCAGAGGTCGTCGGCCTCGCTGCTCACGGCCTGGGCGCCGGGGAAGGTCGCTCCGCCCACCGGGAAGGTGGCCATCACCTCACCGTAGTGCGGCAGCCCGCAGTCGACGCTGCGGCGCCGCACCGCGCCGCCGGCCGTGGTGTCCTCGACGAAGCACTGGCCGGACTTGAGGCTGTAGGTCTCGTCACGCAGCACCGTCGCGCCGATCACCAGGCCGAACGCCGCGAGCACCGTGGCGAACAGTCCGAGGACGCCGAGCACCATGCCCGTGATCGCCAGCCCGCGCCCGCGCTGCGGGCGCTTGCGGAGGCGGACCAGGGCGGCGATCCCGAAGGCGATCGCGGCCGGCCAGAGGCAGCAGAGGATCCCGGTGACCAGCGAGGTGATGGCCAGTCCGTTGGTGCCGGGCAACTGCTGCGGGCCGTAGGGGAACTGCGCGTACGGGTCGGCGTACGGGCCGGCCTGGCCGGGGTGCACCCAGGGGCCGGTGGGCGGCGTGGTGGGGCGCGGCGGCAGGTCGGGGGCGTCGGGGGCGGGGGCGGCCCAGGGGTCGACGGGGGGCGGGGTGGCATCGGCGGGGGCGGTCGGCTCGTGGGCAGCCGGCTCGGGAGCGGCCTCGGGGGCAGGGGGCTCCGGCGCGGCATCCGCCACCACGGCGTCGGTCACCTCCGCCGCATCCACCGTCTCCGCCTGCTCCGCCGTGTCCGCCGTGTCCGCCATGGTGGGACTCCCCCCGCCGCCGTGCTGCCCGCGCAGCCGTCTGATCGCGAGGCCGGACTCTAGCGGATCCCGCGGCCGGCCAGCGCCGCCGCCCCCGCCCGACCAGCGGGAACCGTGCCGGGGGCGGCGCCGACCGGACTCCGTCAGCCCTGGGCCGGGGAGACCGAGGCGAGGAAGGCGCCGGCCTTCTCCGGGTCGTAGAACCAGTTCTCGAAGTCGGCCGGATCGTCGAAGCCGTTGGCGAACCGGTGGGCGACCGCCGGCAGCTGGCCGGCGGCGCCGATCAGGTTCAGCACGTGCTCCGGCGGCGGCGCCAGCATCGCGTTGGTCCACTTGGTGACGTGCTGCGCGTTCTCCCAGTACCGGTCGAAGGCGCTCTGCATGAAGTCGCGGTCGAAGGGCTGGTCGCCGTGGGCCAGGATGGCCTCCAGGTAGACCGCCGCGCACTTGGCCGCGTTGTTGGAACCCTGACCGGTGATCGGGTCGTTCGCGACCACCACGTCGGCCACGCCCAGCACCAGTCCACCGCCGGGCAGCTCACCGATCGGGTTGCGCACCACCGGCGCGTAGCGGCCGGCCAGGGTGGCGCCGGCATCGGTCAGCTCCACCCCGCCCTTGGTGCGGTCGTACTCCCAGGGGGTGAAGGTCCTCATCAGCTCCAGGGTCAGCCGCAGCTGCTCGGCCGGGTCCTTGACGCCGTCGAAGACGTCCACCGGGCCGCCGGGGACACCCTCCCAGAAGAGGATGTCGCAGTCGCCGGAGACGGTCAGCGCGGGGATCACGAAGAGCTCGCCGACACCGGGCACCAGGTTGCAGCGCACCGCGCGGAACTCGTGCTCCGGGCGCGGCCCGAGGCCGTGCACGTAGGAGACCGCCAGCGCGCGCTGCGGCTTCTCGTAGGGCGAGCGGCTCGCGTCCCGGCCGAACATCTGGACCAGTTCGCCCTTGCCCGCGGCCACCAGCACCAGGTCGTAGCTGCGGGCGAAGTAGTCCAGGTCGGAGACGGCGACGCCGTGCACCACGACCTGGCCGCCGCGCTGGGCGAAGGTCTCCAGCCAGCCGGACATCTTGACCCGCTGGTCGACGGACTGGGCGTAGCCGTCCAGCCGGCCCACCCAGTCGATCACTCTGGCCGACTCCGGGCCGCTGACCGAGACCCCGAGGCCCTCGACCCGGGGGGCCTCCGCCTCCCAGAAGTTGATGCCCAGCTCTCGCTCGTGGGCCAGCGAGGTGTCGAACATGCACTGGGTGGAGAGCACCCGCCCGTTGCGGACCTCGTCGGCGGTGCGGTTGGTCATCACCGTCACGTCGTAACCGTGCGACTGGAGCCCCAGCGCCAGCTGGAGCCCGGCCTGCCCGGCTCCGACGATCAGTATCTTGCGCATCGCTGCCTGCCTCTTCTTGCTTGATGACGTGCGGTCTGCCGTGCGGTCCGCGGTCTGGCGTGCGGTCTTCGGACGGGCGGTCAAAGCTGCGCGCGGAGCGGCCCGGCAGCCGCCGGCTCGGTCGCCAGCGCATGCAGCACCAACGCCGTCAGCACCTCGACGGCGGAGGCCCGGTCGCGGGCGTCGCAGATCAGCACCGGCACCTCGGCCGGCACCGCGAGCGAGTCCCGCACCGCGTCCGGGGTGTAGACCGGGGCGCCGTCGAACTGGTTGACGGCCACCACGAACGGCAGCCCGCTGCCCTCGAAGTAGTCCAGGGCCGGGAACGAGTCGGCCAGCCGGCGGGTGTCGGCGAGCACCACCGCGCCCACCGCACCGCGCACCAGGTCGTCCCACATGAACCAGAACCGGCCCTGCCCGGGCGTGCCGAACAGGTAGAGCACCAGGTCGTCCTCCAGGCTGATCCGCCCGAAGTCCATCGCCACCGTGGTCGAGGTCTTGGCCGGCACCGCGGCGGTGTCGTCGACGCCGACACTCGCCTCGGTCATCACGGCCTCGGTGGTGAGCGGCGGGATCTCGGAGACCGAGCGGACGAAGGTGGTCTTGCCGACACCGAAACCGCCGGCCACCACGATCTTGGTGGAGGTGGCGGTGCCGGCCACCAGCGGGACCCCGGGCGGCACGACCGACGGAGCCGCCAGGGCCCCACCCACCTCAGAGCTTGCGAAGTCCACCCAACACCCTCTCCAACAGCACGCGCTTCGACCCACCCTCACCTGCGGCCACCCCGGACAGCCCGGTCCCGTCGGCCACGTCCGGCCCGTGCACCCGGATCCGCCCCTGGTCGGCCAGATCGCTGACCAGCACCTTCACCACACCCAACGGCATCCGCAGCAGGGCCGAGATCTCCGCGATCGAGCGCATCTGGCCGCGGCACACGTCGCAGATCGCAGCCAGCTCGGGCAGGCTGCGGTCACCCGGGTCGGCCGGCCGGTTGAGCGCCGACACCAGGGTCTCGACCAGCAGCACCCGGCCGAACCGGGTCCGCCCACCGGTGATCGCGTACGGGCGGACCCGGGACGAACGGCCCTGCCCGGCCCGCCCGCTGTCGGCCCGGCGGGCCCGGGCCGGGCCGCCGTCCGCGTCGGGTCCGACGCCGGGCAGGCCGGGGTCGACGCCGCCGCCGCTGCTGCCGCTGCTGCCGCTCCCGCTACCAGCGGTGCCGGGCATCCTGCTCATCTCCTCTGGGTTCAGCTCCTCGGGGTGCGGTTCCTCGGGGTGCAGCTCGGCCGGATCCGGTTCCTCCGGGTTCCGCCGCCCGCTCACCGGACCGCCATCGCGCGCTGCAGCTCGCTGCGCACCTGGGGCGTCAGGGCGTGCCCGGCCCGCTCCACCAGCAGGGCCATCTGGTAGGCCAGCACGCCCAGATCACAGCTGAGCGAGGCGTAGACACCGAGGCAGGAGCCGTCGCTGATGGCCATCACCACCAGGTGCCCCTGGTCCATGGTCACCATGGTCTGCTTGACCCCGCCGAAGTCGATGGCGCGCGCCAGGCCCTGCGCGAGGCTGGTCAGGGCCGAGACGATGGCGGAGAGCTGGTCCGACCGGACACCCTGCTGGGCGTCCGCGAGCAGCAGCCCGTCGGAGGAGACCACCACCGCCTCGCTCACCCCGGCGACCTGGCCGAGGAAGTCGGCGAGCAGCCAGCGGACGTTCGTCGCACCCTGGCTGACCGGCGGTTGGCCGACCGGCCGACCGGCCGGTGGCCAGGGGCCGGCGCCCTGCATGGTTCCGGTCGCGCCGGCCGGGGTGTTCCGCTGGTCGAATTCGCTCATCGGTCCTGCTCCTCGGCTTCCTCGACGGCGGACTCGCGGGCCGCCTGGCGCAACCCGCTCTGGAAACCGCCGAGTCGACGGCGCAGCTCCTCGGCGGAGGTACGGGGCCGGCGCTCACCGGGCACCGCCGCAGCGGTCGGCGGGGTGACGCTCGGCGGGGTCTGTGCGGCGCCCGACGGGGTCTGCGCGGCGCCCGGCGGGGTGCCGGCCGGCCCGTCGGTCGCCGGGGCAGCGGTGGCCGGTCCGGCGGGCTCGGTCGACCCCGCGGCGAGGCGGCGCAGCTCGGAGGCCGGCATCTCGCCGGTGCCGGGCAGCCCGCCGGAGCGGGGCACCCGGCGGGGCAGGCCGAGCTCGGTGACCGGAGTGTCCGCGCCGGGCGGCGGGACGGGGGTGCGCTCGGTCGGGGTGCCCGCCGCGGCGGTGGTCCGCTCCCCCGCGCCGGGCAGCTGGACGATCGCCAACTGCCGGGTGGGGGTGTCCAGCGGGTCGTCCCGGTCGGGCTCGGGCCCGGCGGCCGGGGCCGGCGCGGGCTCGGCCGCAACTGCCGGGGCCGCCACGGTGGCCGGCCGCGGTCCGCCGCCGACCGACAGATCGGAAGAGCGTCGT
>NZ_JBNQTI010000294.1:0-5356 GCF_050325825.1 Kitasatospora sp. LaBMicrA B282 | reverse complement strand
GAGTCCGTCGGCGGAGACCACCACCGTGTGCGACACCCCGGGGGTGTTGTCCACGAAATTGGTGATCAGCCAGTTCAGGTTCTGTGCGGCCTGGCTCATCTGACTCAACTCAACGCTCCTGGTGGTTCGAGCCGCCGAAGAGATCGGTGCTGTTGTTCTGCTGTCCGCGCCCGGGGTGACCGGGGCGGGACATGTCCTGGGGGTCGATCCGGAAGCTGCCGGTCTGGCCGCCGTCCGAGCCCGCGCTGCGGCCCTGCTCCACGCCGCGGCGCAGGTTGGTCAGCCGGCCGCGCACCTCCTCGGGGCTGCGGGAGACCTGCGGGCCGTCCGAGGCGGCCGGCTTGGCGTTGCCGGGGACCAGGTTCTGCCGGGGCACCCGGCGCGGCAGGCCGGAGCCGGTCACGCCGCCGGAGGACGGCTCGCGGAGCTGCTCGGCCCGCTGCCAGGCGCCGTCGTTGGCCGACTGCCAGCCGGTCGGGCCGGTCGGGCCCGAGGTGCCGAGGCCGGACACCTGGTGGCTGCGCGCGTCCGGGGCGGGCGCGGCGGCCGGGGCGGGGCCGGCGCCGGAGTTGTCCTTGGCACCGGTGAACCAGTTCGGCTGCTCGCCGGAGTCCAGGCCGCCGATCGCCCGGGCGCCGAGACCGCCGGCCAGCTGCTGGCCGGGACGGCGCAGCGGCAGACCGGAGTCCAGCCCGGCGTCGGCCGCGGGCAGCGCGGGCGCCTCGTACGGGTGGCCGGCGGCGGCCTCCTGGCCGCGCGGGCCGCTGCTGCGCTGCTGCTCGCGCGGCGCGAAGCCGTCGAACCCGCCGGACCGCGACTGGTACGGGTCCGCCGCGCGGTCGTCCTGGTACGGGTCCGCCTGGTAGCCGCCGTCCTGGTAGCCGTAGGGCTGGCCCTCGGCGGCCGGGGCGTTGCGGTCGGCGTAGTAGCCGTTGTCGTAGCCCGACTGACCGTAGTCCTGGTAGGGCTGCTGGTACTCGGCCTCGGCGTAGGGCTGCTCGGCGTACGGCTGCTCGCCGTACTGCTGGTCGGCGTAGTAGCCCGGGTAGCCGGCCTGCTCGTGGTCCTGGGTCCGGTAGCCCGGCTCCGCGTACGGCGCCTGCTGCTGGGCCTGCTGCCGGTAGTCCGACTCCGGCTCGACGAACTCGGCCTCGACCAGCTCGGCCTCGGCGACCTCCGGCTCGGCGAACGGCGCGGCGTTCTGGTACCCGCCCGGCTGGCCGGCGGCCTGCTCGAAGTCGGGCCGCTCGAAGTCGGGCCGCTCGAACTCCTGGGTGCCGTAGTCCGGGTACGCAGACCCGTCCGCGGCCGCCCCGTCCTCGCCGGGGCCGGCCTCCAGCGCCGCCCGGCGGCGCTGGTCGAGGCGGAGCGAGCGCTGCATCGAGTCCAGCGCGGGGCTGAAGCCGTTCTGGCCGCCGCCGACCGCGAGGTTGTCGTCGAAGCCCAGCTCGGCCGCGGTGCGCGGCGCGGCGAACGCGTCTTGCTGCCAGGACGGGGCCGGCTCCTGCTCGGCGAAGATCCGCGAGACGGTGAACTCTTCCTCCGGCTCCGGCATCGCCCGCATCTGGGTGAGCGCGGCCGGGAGCATGACCAGCGAGGTGGTGCCGGCCGACTCGCCGGAGGGGCGCAGCTGGACCCGGATGTCGTGCCGGTCGGAGAGCCGGCCGACCACGAAGAGGCCCATGCGGCGGGAGATCGAGGCGTCGACCGTGGGCGGGTTGGCGAGCTTCTCGTTGATCTCCGCGAAGTCCTCGGCGGTCAGGCCGATGCCCTTGTCGTGGATCTCGACCAGCACCCGGCCGTCCGGCAGTCGGGTCGCGTTGACGTTGACCCGGGTCTGCGGGCTGGAGAACGAGGTGGCGTTCTCCAGTAGCTCGGCGAGCAGGTGGACGAGGTCGGTCACCGCGGCGCCGATGACCTCGGCCTCCGGGATGTTGGAGAGCTCGACGCGCTCGTACTGCTCCACCTCGGAGGCGGCGGCGCGCAGCACGTCGACCAGCGGGACCGGGGTGTTCCACCGGCGGCCCGGCTCCTCACCGGCGAGGACCAGGAGGTTCTCGCCGTTGCGGCGCATGCGGGTGGCCAGGTGGTCCAGCCGGAACAGGTTCTCCAGCTGGTCGGGGTCGGCCTCGTTGTTCTCCAGGTCGGTGATCAGCGCCAGCTGGCGCTGGATGAGGCCCTGGCTGCGGCGCGACAGGTTGGAGAAGATCGCGTTCAGGTTGCCTCGGAGCAGGGCCTGCTCGGCGGCGAGCGCGACGGCCTGGCGGTGGACCTGGTCGAAGGCGCGGGCGACCTCGCCGATCTCGTCCCGGCCCCACAGGGCGATCGCCTCGACGTTGGTGTCCACCCGGTCCGGGTCGGTCTTGGAGAGCTTCTCGACCAGGTCCGGCAGTCGGTTGTTGGCGATGTCCAGCGCGCTGGTGTTGAGCACGCGCATGCCGAGGATCATCGAGCGGGCGATGAGGAAGGTGAGCAGACCGGCCAGGACCAGTGCGGCGAGCACGATCGAGGCGTTCAGGATGGCGTCGGTCTGCGCGCTGTCCTTGGCCGTGCTGGCGTCGGCGACGACGCTGTTCAGCAGCTTGGTCTCGGTGGTGCGCAGCGGGGTGATCTCGCTGGTGGTGGCCTGCTCCCAGTTGGGCATGTTGAAGCCCTGGCCGGCGGCCTGCTTCTGCTGCGCGGCGGAGGTGGCCGCGTCGGTGGGCATCATCGCCTCGGTCTGGTAGGCCAGACCGATGTCCATCAGGCCCTGCACGGTCGGCAGCGTGACGTTGTCCGGCATCCGCAGCGGCGCGTGGGTGTCGGCGTCGCTCTGGGCGACCAGCGCGTCGGCGTAGACGTGGTTGTCCTCGGGGGCGGCACCGGTCTGGAAGGCGGCCAGCGAGGTCTGCTGGATGCTGGTGGAGACCAGCAGGTCCTGGATCAGCTCGGTGTTCTCGTAGCGCGAGTTGCGCTGCACGCCGATGCCGACGAAGAGCATCTGCATGTCCGCCTTGCCGGCCGAGGCGTAGGCCTTGGTCTGCGAGACGTTGTAGATCGCGCGGCCGCGGTTCACCCCGGCGGCGCTGCCGGCGCCGATCGTGCTGTCGATCGAGAGCAGCGGGTTGATCAGGGTCGAGTAGGCGTTGATGGTCGCGCTGGCGAACAGCTGCGGGCTGTAGGCGTTGGTGCGCAGGCTCTGCAGCGAGGCGGCGTCGGTCTCGAAGGCCGAGTCGTCCTGGGTGATTTCGGGCTCGCCGGAGACCTTGGCGTAGGCCGCGCGGTAGCTGGCCAGGCGCTGGTCGGTGGTGGCGCGCAGCTTGGCGACCGTGCCCTGCGGGTCCTGGCCGGTGACCAGCGGCTCCAGGCTCTGGTCGCGCTCGTTCTCCAGCGCGTCGGCCAGGTTGGTGGCGGCGCGGGCGAGGTTGGCGGCCTGTTCGGCGTGGGTGGCCTTGACGTAGTCGTCGTACGAGGTGTTGACGCGCATGCCGCCGAAGACGAGGGCGAGGACGACCGGGATCAGCATGATCGCGATCAGTCGGACCGGCACCCGCCAGTTGCGGAAGGCGAGGAACTCCCACCTGGTCGCGTCCGTCGGGCGGTCGTCGCCGCCCGAGGAGACCACCTCGGAAATCGATCCGGCGGGGCGGCCGGGTATGCCGGAGCCCGGTGACTGGCGCTCAGAGCCGGCGGGGTTCGCCGAGTTCGCCGTGAACGGGGAGAACGCGGGGGTGCTCTGGCCGCTGCGGTCCGTCTCGCGGGGCTCGGGGCGCCGCTGCGGGGTGACTGGCTGCTTACGCCTCACTCGACAACAACCTCTCGGCCGACTGGCGGCCATGGATCAATCCAGCGGCTTACCCCTTGGCCGCAGCCCGCTGCTGGGTGGAACTGCCGTGGGTCAACTCGGGGTAGCTGGAATTTCAGCACGTGCGGGAGAACGGGACAAACAGCTCTGGTCGCCCACCCAGTCGGGAGCAAAACGGACATTCGACTACAGGAGCGGCCAAACCATCGGAGGCCGCCTGCCGAACGCACCCGAACGACTGCGGTGTGTCACGAAAAGGTCCGAAATGCCTACCGAACCGTTATGCGATCCACAGAACCCGTTATGTGATGTACAGAACGGGGACCCCGAGAGTTCGGGGTCCCCGTTCGTGTCAGCGGAGTCTGGCCAGCAGGGCGTGTTCGACCAGGGTGATCAGGGCGCTCTTGGCGCTGTCGCGACGGCGCGCGTCCAAGGCGATGATCGGTGTGTCCGGCCCCAACTGGAGGGCTTCGCGGACTTCGTCCGGCGTGTGCGGTTGGTATCCGTCGAAGCCGTTGAGGGCGACGACGAAGGGCAGGCCGCTGTTCTCGAAGTAGTCGAGGGCCGGGAAGCAGTCGGCGAGGCGGCGGGTGTCGACCAGGACGACGGCGCCGATGGCGCCGCGGACCAGGTCGTCCCACATGAACCAGAAGCGGTCCTGGCCGGGGGTGCCGAACAGGTAGAGGATCAGGTCCTCGTCCAGCGTGATGCGGCCGAAGTCCATGGCCACCGTGGTGGTGGTCTTCCCCGACACCTTGCTGATGTCGTCGATGCCCGCGGAGGCCGAGGTCATGACGGCCTCGGTGCGCAGCGGGTTGATCTCGGATACGGCGCCGACGAGGGTGGTCTTGCCCACGCCGAAGCCGCCCGCGACGACGATCTTCGCGGAGGTGGTGGCCCGGGCGGCCGCCGCGGGGCTAGAGCTTGCGAAGTCCACTGAGGACCCTTTCGAGCAGCGTGACGTCCGGCGTTCCGCCCGACTCGCCGGCGGCGGCGGGCTGGTGGATGGCGACCAGGCCGGCCTCGGCCAGGTCGGCGACGAGGATCCGGGCCACCCCGAGCGGCACCTGGGCCAGGGCCGAGATCTCGGCCACCGACTTGACCTCCTGGCACAGGTGGACGATCCGCTGGTGCTCGGGCAGCAGGGTGCCGGAGCGCGGCGCGGTGCCGGTGCTGGAGATCAGGGCCTCGATGGCCAGTTGGTAGCGGGGCCGGGTACGGCCACCGGTCATCGCGTACGGGCGCACCAGCGGCTGCTGCTCGTAGCCGCCGTTGTTCTGGTCGCCGTAGCCGGAGCCGTACCCGTTGCCGTACGAACCGGCCGGTGTCGGGGGCGGGGTCATGCGGGGATCCTCCTAGCGCTGCGGCTGATGCTGCGTCAGCTGTGGGGTGGGAGCCTCCGCCGGATCCGGTGAGGGCCGGGTCCGGCGGAGGGAGGTGCGAGTCCCTCTCAGTGCAGGAGGCTGCCCTGGAGTTCGGCGCGCAGGGCGGGGGTGAGGACGGCGCCGGCGCGGTCGACGAGCAGGGCCATCTCGTAGCCGACGAGGCCGATGTCGGAGTCGGGGGAGGCGA
>NZ_JBNQTI010000293.1:0-5409 GCF_050325825.1 Kitasatospora sp. LaBMicrA B282 | reverse complement strand
AAGGCCGCTCCCCCCGGGGGGAGCGGCCTTCGCCATGCCTCGCCGTGTCCCCCCTTACCTCGGCCTACCTCCCCGTGCCTGCGCCGTTAAGCCTTCACCAGAAATCCGACAAAACTCTCTAAAGTGGTCGTATGGTGCGGCCGCTCGGTGAACTGGAGAACGCCGTCATGACCCGGCTGTGGCGGTGGAACCGCCCGGTCACGGTGCGCGAGGTGCTGCTCGATCTGAGCGCGGAACGCGAAATCGCGTACACCACGGTGATGACGGTGCTGGACAAGCTGTACCGAAAGGGCTGGCTGCGCCGGGAGCGCGCCGGGCGCGCCTATCGATATGCCCCGGTCTCGACCCGTGAGGCGTACACGGCATCTCTGATGAACGACGCGTGGGCCACCAGTGACAATCCCGCGGCCGCCCTGGTGCACTTCTTCGGCATGATGTCCGCCGAGCAGCGCGAGGCACTGCGCGACGCCCTTCGGGTGGCGGGCCCCGACAGCCGTTCCGGAACCGAGGAGACCCCCCACCCGCCGACGCGATAACGTCCCGCCCATGGAGGTCACCATCCGCCGGGCGCGGACCAGTGATGTGCGGGCGGTGCGCCGGCTCATCGACAGCTACTCGCGCGACGGCATTCTGCTCGACAAGCCCACGGTCGCCCTGTTCGAATCCGTCCAGGAGTTCTGGGTCGCCGAGCGCGACGCGGACGGCACCGTACTCGCCTGCGGCGCACTGCACGTGATGTGGGAGGACCTGGCCGAGGTCCGCACCCTGGCGGTCGACCCGGTCTGCCGCGGGCACGGGATCGGCCACCTGCTGCTGGAGCAGTTGTTGGAGACCGCCCGCCACCTCGGCGTCCGTCGGATTTTCTGCTTGACGTTCGAGGTGTCCTTCTTCGCGAAACACGGCTTCGTCGAGATCGGGGAAACCGATGATGGTACGACAGACCCGGCCGTCATCGCTACGGAAGTGTATGAAGAACTCCTGCGCTCCTACGACGAAGGAGTGGCGGAGTTCCTGGACCTGGAGCGGGTGAAGCCCAACACCCTGGGCAACTCGCGCATGCTGCTGCACCTCTGAACCACGGCTGGAACGGCACGCGAACCCACTGGGGATGCCGCGGTACGACTTGCCGCGCGCGCCTTGGCGCGCCCGGGGCGAACAGTCGGGGGTTTGTGTTTTCCGAGAAAAGGCGGTTTCCTTTCCCTAAGGCATTGGGTCGTTAAGGAAAGGGAGTCCCGTGGCACAGAGGGTGCAGGTCATTCTTGAAGACGATCTCGACGGCGGTTCGGCGGACGAGACGGTGACGTTCGCCCTCGACGGCGTTGCCTACGAGATCGACCTGAAGTCCGACAACGCGGAGAAGCTGCGCGTGCTGCTCGCTCCGTACGTCGAAAAGGGCCGCAAGCAGAGCGGCCGGCTCACCAGCGCACGCCGCACCGGCGGCCGGGCCGCCCGTCCCGCGGCCAGCAGCGCGGACACCGCCAAGATCCGTACCTGGGCGAAGGACAACGGCTTCCCGGTCAACGACCGCGGCCGGGTCCCGAGCAACGTGCGCGAGGCGTACGAGGCGGCCAACGCCTCCTGACCCGGACGTCCTGCGGGCCAGGCCCGGCCGCCCCGTGCGCGGGGCGCGCTCGGCGCCGGACCGTGGCACGCTGGGTACGACGCGGCGCACCGAACGGTCCGCGCCGCCCACGACGGTGCGCGGAGGCCCGACCTCCGCGCACCGTGGCCCGACCCGGCCGACCGCACGCTCACGCCCTGTGCAACGCCACAGCGGCGGTGCGGTCACGGCGCCCGCCCCCGTTCGGCCCCACCCGGGCCGCGGCGGGCCGCGCCCGGCGCCGCCGGAGCCCATCGGCTCCCGGATCGCGCCCCGCTTGAGCTCCCGTCATCCGGGCCCCGCGGGGGCGGACTTCTCGCCGGGCGAACAGCGCCACCCGGGAAACAGCACGAGAACGGCCGGAATTTCCGGTATGAATGCTGGTGGGGCGGGCGACCGAGGCACGAGTGGCTTCCGCAGCCCGGCCCGGAGGCAGCCGCGAAGCCGACAAACGAGGCGGGTGCGCACTGTTCCCCACCGGGGGCCGGAGCGTGTTCGCCATTGGCGTAGCGGCAACACGTGCATCGGGCGGACTGGCGGGAACACCGTTACCCAGCATCAGGTTGGGAAGGGTGTCGGCTGGTCGCGCATGCATGATTTCCTCGCAGCCGTGAGGAAGAACCGTGGGCCGCGCCGCTGAGCGGGACTAGCATGCGGAAGGACAGGGCGGGGACAGTCCCCGAACTGCCCGACCGCTCTGAGGAGCGATTAACGATGTTCGAGAGGTTCACCGACCGCGCGCGGCGGGTTGTCGTCCTGGCTCAGGAAGAAGCCCGGATGCTC
The DNA here is from genome assembly GCF_050325825.1 of Kitasatospora sp. LaBMicrA B282. Taxonomy (NCBI): domain Bacteria; kingdom Bacillati; phylum Actinomycetota; class Actinomycetes; order Kitasatosporales; family Streptomycetaceae; genus Kitasatospora; species Kitasatospora sp. LaBMicrA B282. The sequence goes on along the minus strand of NZ_JBNQTI010000293.1, from coordinate 3,026 downwards.
AACCACAACTACATCGGCACCGAGCACATCCTCCTGGGCCTGATCCACGAGGGCGAGGGTGTCGCCGCTAAGGCCCTGGAGAGCCTCGGGATCTCTCTTGAGGCGGTCCGCCAGCAGGTCGAAGAGATCATCGGGCAGGGGCAGCAGGCCCCGTCCGGCCACATCCCGTTCACCCCCCGGGCCAAGAAGGTGCTGGAGCTCTCGCTCCGCGAGGCCCTTCAGCTCGGCCACAACTACATCGGCACCGAGCACATCCTGCTCGGCCTGATCCGCGAGGGCGAGGGCGTCGCCGCCCAGGTCCTGGTGAAGCTGGGCGCCGACCTGAACCGGGTGCGCCAGCAGGTCATCCAGCTGCTCTCCGGCTACCAGGGCGGCGGCAAGGAGTCGGCGACCGCCGGCGGGCCCGCCGAGGGCACCCCGTCGACCTCGCTGGTCCTGGACCAGTTCGGCCGCAACCTCACCCAGGCCGCCCGCGAGGCCAAGCTCGACCCGGTCATCGGGCGCGAGAAGGAGATCGAGCGGGTCATGCAGGTGCTGTCCCGCCGCACCAAGAACAACCCGGTGCTGATCGGTGAGCCCGGCGTCGGCAAGACCGCCGTCGTCGAGGGCCTGGCCCAGGCGATCGTCAAGGGCGAGGTCCCGGAGACGCTCAAGGACAAGCAGCTCTACACCCTGGACCTGGGCGCACTGGTCGCCGGCTCCCGCTACCGCGGTGACTTCGAGGAGCGCCTGAAGAAGGTGCTCAAGGAGATCCGCACCCGCGGCGACATCATCCTCTTCATCGACGAGCTGCACACCCTGGTCGGCGCGGGCGCCGCCGAGGGTGCGATCGACGCCGCCTCGATCCTCAAGCCGATGCTGGCCCGCGGTGAGCTCCAGACCATCGGTGCCACCACGCTGGACGAGTACCGCAAGCACCTGGAGAAGGACGCGGCCCTGGAGCGCCGCTTCCAGCCGATCCAGGTCGCGGAGCCGTCGCTGCCGCACACCATCGAGATCCTCAAGGGCCTGCGCGACCGGTACGAGGCGCACCACCGGGTCTCGATCACCGACGCCGCCCTGGTCGCCGCCGCCACCCTGGCCGACCGGTACATCTCGGACCGCTTCCTGCCGGACAAGGCGATCGACCTGATCGACGAGGCCGGTTCCCGGATGCGCATCCGCCGGATGACCGCGCCGCCGGACCTGCGCGAGTTCGACGAGAAGATCGCCGAGGTCCGCCGCGAGAAGGAGAGCGCGATCGACGCGCAGGACTTCGAGAAGGCCGCCTCGCTGCGTGACGACGAGAAGCAGCTGCTGAACGCGAAGGCCAAGCGCGAGAAGGAGTGGAAGGCCGGCGACATGGACGTCGTGGCCGAGGTCGACGAGGAGCTCATCGCCGAGGTCCTCGCCACCGCCACCGGCATCCCGGTCTTCAAGCTGACCGAGGAGGAGTCCTCCCGCCTGCTGCGCATGGAGGACGAGCTGCACAAGCGCGTCATCGGCCAGAAGGACGCCATCAAGGCGCTCTCCCAGGCCATCCGGCGCACCCGTGCGGGCCTCAAGGACCCGAAGCGCCCCGGCGGTTCGTTCATCTTCGCCGGCCCGTCCGGCGTCGGTAAGACCGAGCTCTCCAAGACGCTGGCCGAGTTCCTCTTCGGCGACGAGGACGCGCTGATCTCCCTCGACATGTCGGAGTTCAGCGAGAAGCACACCGTCTCCCGGCTGTTCGGCTCCCCGCCCGGCTACGTGGGCTACGAGGAGGGCGGCCAGCTCACCGAGAAGGTGCGCCGCAAGCCGTTCTCGGTCGTCCTCTTCGACGAGGTCGAGAAGGCCCACCCGGACATCTTCAACTCGCTGCTGCAGATCCTGGAGGACGGTCGCCTGACCGACTCCCAGGGCCGGGTCGTGGACTTCAAGAACACGGTCATCATCATGACCACCAACCTCGGCACCCGGGACATCTCCAAGGGCTTCAACCTGGGCTTCGCCGCCCAGGGCGACACCGCCACCGGGTACGAGCGGATGAAGGCCAAGGTCAGCGAGGAGCTCAAGCAGCACTTCCGCCCCGAGTTCCTCAACCGCGTCGACGACATCGTGGTCTTCCACCAGCTGTCCGAGGACGACATCATCCAGATCGTCGACCTCATGATCGACAAGGTGGACGGTCGCCTCAAGGACCGCGACATGGGCCTGGAGCTCAGCGTCGAGGCCAAGAAGCTGCTGGCCAAGCGCGGCTACGACCCCATCCTGGGTGCCCGTCCGCTGCGCCGCACCATCCAGCGCGACATCGAGGACCACCTCTCCGAGAAGATCCTCTTCGGCGAGCTGCGGGCCGGCCACATCGTGGTCGTGGGCGTCGAGGGCGAGGGCAAGGAAGCCAAGTTCACCTTCCGCGGCGAGGAGAAGTCGGCCGTCGCCGACACCCCGGCCGCGGTGGCGGCGCCGGGTCCGGACCTGACGAAGTAGTCGGCCGTACCTGACGGAGTCCTCGCTTCGTCGCAGAGCGGTAGCCCGGAGGGCCCGCGGTGAAAACCGCGGGCCCTCCGGGCGTTCCCGGGCGTATGCTGCCCGGCCGTGGAAGAACTGATCTTTCTGGGGCGCGAGCAGCTGCGGCCGGTCGGGCGCCGGATCGGCGGGCCGGTGCTCCTGACCGCCGTGGTCTGCCTGGCACCCGGGTTGCGGACCGGCGGCCCGGTCGGCGGGCTGATCAGCTCCGGCAGCGCGGCAGCGGTCCTGGGGCTGCTGCTCTGGACCGGCTACCGCAGCTCCACCGTGGTCGGGGTGCGCGGGGTCACCGTGCACTGGGGCTTCTTCGGGCGCGGGCGCACCCACGCCTGGCACGAGATCGAGTGGATCGGGATCCACGAACCGCGGCCGGGCCTCCGCTACGTCCGGTTCAGGCTGCGGGGCGAGACCCGGCTGCGGTTCCTGCCCGGGCTGCAGGACGGCGGGAAGTTCCCCGACCCCGAGCTGACCGGGAAGGCCGAGCGGATCACCGCGTGGTGGGAGCTGTGCACCGACGCCGCCGGGCGCGGCGCCGCGCC
>NZ_JBNQTI010000292.1:0-5463 GCF_050325825.1 Kitasatospora sp. LaBMicrA B282 | reverse complement strand
CGCCGCGGCGGCCGGCCGGCGGGCCGGATCCGGCCGCTGCCGGCGGCGGGCCGGCCCGCCGCCGGTCGTCCGGCTGCCGGTTCTCCGGTGGCCCCGGAACCCGCCGGGCGGGCTTGGACCTTGGCTCGTGGCGCGGCCATCAGGCGCCTCCCGCTTTCTGGTTGCCGGCCACCGGGGTGGCGGTGCCGATGCCCCTCACGGGCAGGGTGGGTGTGTCGAAGAGGCCGAGCATCGTGGTGCGGTAGTCGGTGGTGACCACCACGGTGATGCTGGCGGCGTCGGCCGGTGGCGGGTTGGCCGGGTCCGGCGGCTCGGCGGTGAGGCCGTAGGGCTGCAGGTAGACGTTGGCGGCCTGGTAGCCGGCCTTGGTGTCGATCAGCAGGCCCCGGTTCTCGAGCATCGCGGTGCGGTCGATCTGCTGCCCGGCGACCCGGGCCGCCTCCTCCGCCAGCGCGTCCACCCGTTCCAGCGCGTTCAGCCGGCCGCCGCAGTCCAGCACGATGCCGGTGAAGAGCAGCACCGAGCTGACGCTGAGCGCGACGAAGATCGAGATGGTGCCGTGGTCACGGCCACCCCGACGGACCCTCACGTCCCCTCCCCAGGGCCTGGTCTGAGCCATGTGCGACCCGCTACCGGTACTCGTCGATGACCGACTCGAAGGACGAACTCAGCGTCATCCCGCCCGGTACCCAGGTCACGAACAGATCATTCACGACAGGCTTGCAACTCACCCTGACTCTCACCACTTTCAGCCCCGGCAGTCCCGGCGGCAACGGGCCCGGCGGCAACTGCCGACCGTCCGTGCCGGCCAGCGACGGCGCCTCCGCCGTCACCGTGAGGTCGCGGCAGACGGTGCCGCTCTGCGCCAGCGACTGCGTCACCGCGTGTTCCACGGTCCCCTGGTAGCCGTTCGGGTCCCAGCCGATCGAGGCGGTGCGCGCGCCGACCCGGGCGGCCTCCTGGACGCTGCCCTCGGCGCTCTCCAGCTGACCGATGATCATCACCAGGCTGAACAGCAGCATGATGGCCGGGACCAGGATCGCCGCCTCGATCGCCAGGCTGCCCCGGTCGCCGCCGTCCGGCCCGTCCGGCGCCTGCGGCCCGTCCGTCCCGCCGGTCCGGTCCGTCCGGTCGGTCCGGTCCGTCCGGTCCGTCCCGTCGCCCCGTCTCACGGCCCCACGACCCGTTCCATCGGCTCCTGCACGGTGCGGGCGACCGTCCACCGGTCCAGGCCCGGCAGCACGTAGAGCGGGGTGAACTGCACGGTCACGCTGATCGTCCGGGCGTCGGGGTGGCTCAGCGCCACCTGCGGGGTGCCGAGCAGCCCGCGGTACGGCGACAGGAAGCCGGCCGCCCGTTGCCGGGCCGCGTCGTCGCCGCCGGTGTACGAGCGCCCGGCGTCCGCCCCTTCGCGCGCGGCGGCCAGCGCCAGGCTCTCCGAGTACCAGAGCAGCCCGACCTGGACCACCAGCAGGATCAGCAGCACGATCACCGGGAAGACGATCGCGAAGCTGAGGGAGAGTGCTCCGCGCTCGCCGTCCCGGTGGCCGCAGGTCGCGTGCCAGAACGCCCGGTTCAGTTTCCGGGCAGGCTGCTGGGCAGGGTGCTGGGGATCTTCCCCTTGACGTTGTTGCCCAGCGAGTTCACGGCGGCCAGGATCGCGCCCGCGATCGCCACCACGACGATCACGATCAGCGCCATCTCGATGCTCAGCGCGCCGCGGTCGCCGGCCGCCCGGGCCGCCTTGGCCCGACCGCTGTGGACGCGCAGCAACAGGCCGCCGAACTGCAGTGTCGCCAGCAGTGGCAGTAGGAGCAACTGCAGCAGTGTGCGCAGGTTCTTCATGGTTCGCACTCCTCGGGGGACGGAAGTCCGGTGGGCCGGACGGGCATTCAGAACGCATGGAGCATCTGGTACAGCGCCGGGTAGACGATCAGGACGGTCATCAGCAGGGTGAGCGCCGCGCCGGGCGCCACCATCTGCTCGCTGGTGGTGCCGGCCTCGGCCAGTTCGGCGGCCAGCAGTTCGTCGCGCAGGCCCTTGGACCGGGCCCGCAGGGTGTCGTAGACGGCGGCGCCGTCGGTGCCGGAGAGCCGCATGATGTCGGCCACGTCCTGCAGGGCGGTCAGGCCCAGTTCGGCGGCCAGCGCCTCCAACCCGTCCCACGGCGGCTGCCGGTCGGTGGCGGCCCGCTCCAGCGCGTCGCGGATCCGGCGGAAGACGGTGCCCCGCCCGACCGCGGCCGCCCGCCGCATCGCCTCGGCCGGACCGTGGTCGGCCGCCCGCTCCAGCGCGACGAGTTCGAGGTAGGCGGCGATGCCGTGCAGGTACTCGGTGCGGGCCTCCCTGGCCTCGCTCTGCACGATCGCGTCGGGCAGCAGCCAGCCGCCCGCCGCCAGGCCGAGCCCGAGCAGCGCGGGCAGCGCCACCGGCAGGCCGAACCCGGCGATCTCGGCCATCGCCGACAGGTAGGCCGGCAGCACCAGCCCGATCAGCGCGAAGAGCAGCTTGTGCGCCATGAACCGGGCCGGGGTGCGCCCGATCAGCGCCAGCGACCGGGTCGGCAGCCGGGCGCCGGCCCAGCCGAGCGAGCGGGCGCCGAGCCGGTCGTACCAGCGCTCCTCGGCGTCGGCGGCCTCCTCGCGCCGGTCCGCCGGGGCGCGGTGCAGCCGCTCCAGCGCCTGTCCCAGGTCGGGCGGCGCGGGCCGGAGTTCGGCGATCAGCAGGGCGAGGCCGGCGGCTGCGGCGCCGCCCGCCAGCACCGCCCACGGGGAGATCATCGGGGCTCCTTGAGCAGCGGCGGCTCGGTGCCGCCGGCGGTGGTCGGTGCGGCGTGCCGGCCGCGCGGGCCGCCGACGGTCGGGCCGGCCGAGCCGGCCGGGTCCGACGGGTCCGCCGCCGGTTCGGGCAGGCCGCCGGCCTTGCTGCGCCGGTCCGGCTCCAACAGCCGGGCCGGCGGCTTGTGCGCGGCCAGCGAGCGCATCCAGGCGATCACCGCGACGAAGAGCGCGGTGAGCACCGCCAGCACCACCTGGCCCTGCACGCTGCGGTAGGGCTCGGTGTAGCGCTCGTTGAAGGAGCCGACCAGGACCACGCCGAAGATGATGACGACCAGCCAGCGGACCGTGGTCCGGTGCTTGGCCCGGTCGGCCTCGATCCCGCGGCGCTGGCGCACCTCCTCGCGGACCGAGTCGGCCAGGTCGGACAGCGCCCGGCTGAGCCCGGGACCGCTGTCGCCGGCCCGCAGCAGCAGGGCGGCCAGCACCTTGTCGGCGGTGGCGTCCGCCAGGCTGTCGGCGAAGGCGCGCAGCGCGTCCTCCGCCGACCAGCGCGCCTGCAGCCGGGCCGCCAGCTCCTCGATCTCGGGGCGCAGCGCGGCCGGTGCGGTCCGCCGGCTGGTCAGCAGCGCCTGGTTCAGGCCGGTGCCCAGCAGCAGCACGTCGGAGAGCCGCTGGGTCCAGTCGGCCAGCGCCTCCAGCCGGACGATGTGCCGGGTGTCGGCGCGGGTGACGCCGAAGAGCCAGGGGAAGCCGAAGATCACCAGCGGCACCAGCAGCACGGTCAGCGCGATCCCGCTGAACAGCCAGGTGAGCGGGGCCAGCAGCAGGGTGAGCGCGAGCTGGATCCGGCGCAGCCGCAGCACCCCGGGCGCCGGGGCGCCGGGCGCGCCGTACCAGAGGACGTGGGCGCGGGTGGCCAGCGGCCCGGCGGCGGCGCGTTCCCGACCGCCCGGGCCGAGGCCGGCCAGGCCCGCGACCAGCACCACCAGGCCGGCGGCCAGCAGCACCCCGCAGAGCGTGAAGAGCAGCATCAGCGCTGCCCCCCGATCCGCAGCGCCAGCGGCTGGCTCCAACTCCCGTACGCGGACTGGAGCAGCCCGGCGTCGAAGCCGGCCCGGCGCAGGTCGTCCAGGCAGCTCGGCGGGGTGTGCGGGACCGCGCGCGGCTCGCCCAGGTCGGGGCGCGGGCCGAAGACGGTGTTGAGCGCCGGGCGGCCGTGCTCGCCCAGGCCGGTGACCTCCATGACGTGCGAGACGAACCGGTGCCGCCGGCCGCCGACCGCGGTCTCGTCCACCATCGCGACGTGCACGATCAGGTCGAGCGCGTTGGCGGTCAGCCGGTAGGCCAGGCTGTCGGTCATGTGCGAGCCGTACTCCAGGCAGAGTTCGGCGATCCGGTCCACCACCATCTGCGGGCCGCGGGCGTGCAGCGTGCACATCGAGCCGCCCTCGCCGTTGGTCATCACCCGCAGCATCGGGACCACCTCGCCGGAGCGGACCTCGCCGACGATGATCCGGGAGAGCGTCATCCGCAGTGCGGCCGGGATGAGTTCACCGATCGTCAGTTCGCCGGCCGGCTTGCCGTCCACCCGCTCGCCGTTGCCCTCCCGGGCCTCCATCGGCACCACCTGGCGCAGGTGGCCCAGGGTGTGCAGCCAGAGCTCGAACTCCGACTCCAGGGTGCCGATCCGCTCGTCCGGCGGGATCTCGGCGGCCATCGCGCGCAGCAGGCTGGTCTTGCCGACGCCCTGGGTCCCGGTGATCATCACGTTCTTCCGGGCCCGGATCGCCGAGGCCAGGAAGGCGGCCAGGGTGGAGTCCACGGTGCCGAGCGCCACCATGTCGGCCAACGTCGCGGAGGCCACCCGGTGGCGGCGGATCGCCACGTACGGGCGCGGGGTCACCTCGGTCATCGCCTGCAGGCGCATGCCGCCCTCCAGGCGCAGCGCCAGCGTCGGGCTCGAGGTGCTCAGGCTGCGCTCGCCGCCGCCGTGCTGCCGGGCCAGGTCCTGGAGCAGCTCGATCAGTTCGGCGTCGCTGTCCGCCACCGGCGGGACCTGGCGCAGGGGTTGGTGGACCCGGGAGATCCAGACGTCGTCACAGCCGTTGATCAGGATGTTCTCGATCTCCGGGTCGTCCAGGTAGGGCTGCAGCCGGCCGGCCCGGAAGAGCAGGTCGAAGACCGCCTCGGCGAGCGCCCGGTCGTGCTCGCGGGTCGGCGGCACGCCGTGCGCCTGGGCGTAGCCGTCGGACCAACGGGCCACCGCCTCCTCGATCAGCGCCCGGCCGCGCTGGCGCCGGGTCGCCCGGTCCACGTCGGAGCCCTGACTGGTCGTCAGCTTGCTGAGCTGCTGGTGGAGTTCGGTGGCCACCTGGCGCTTGAGCTCGCGCGCCACGCGGGGATCCACGGTGGGTGCGGTGCCCGGACCCCACCGCTCGGGGACGGGCAGCGCGGGCAGGCCGGCCGGCGAGGCGGTGGGGGTCGGCAGCGGGGCGGCGGCGGACTGCGCGGCCGGGGCGAGCCCGGGGGCGGGAGCGGTGGTCCACGGGTGGCCGGCGGGGGGCGCGGTGGCGGCGGCGGTGGCGGTGACCGGGCGGACCGAGCCGGGGACCACTGTCAGGGGCACCCCGGCGGCACCCGCCGCGCCGGCGGCCGACACCGCGTGCAGGGTGTGCGGCGGCGG
>NZ_JBNQTI010000291.1:0-5578 GCF_050325825.1 Kitasatospora sp. LaBMicrA B282 | reverse complement strand
CCCCCCCCCCCCCCCCCCCCCCCCCCCCCCCCCCCCCCCCCCCCCCCCCCCCCCCCCCCCCCCCCCCCCCCCCCCCCCCCCCCCCCCCCCCCCCCCCCCCCCCCCCCCCCCCCCCCCCCCACGGCCGTCCACCCGAGCCACGGCAGGACGGCGCCGAGGCCGGGACGGCCCGGCTGTCGAGTCAGATGTCGGGTCAGGTGCCGGGTCAGATGTCGAGGAAGCGGACGTCCCTGGCGTTGCGCTGGATGAACGAGCGGCGGGCCTCGACGTCCTCGCCCATCAGCACCGCGAACAGCTCGTCGGCCCGGGCCGCGTCCTCCAGGGTGACCCGGGAGAGCAGGCGCAGGTCCCGGTCCATGGTGGTGACCCGCAGTTCCTCGGCGTTCATCTCACCCAGACCCTTGAAGCGCTGGATCGCGTCGTCCGTCCGCAGCCGGCGCCCGGCCTGCCGGCCCGCCGCCAGCGCGGCGTCGCGCTCGCGGTCGGAGTAGGCGTACTCGATCTGCTCCCACCCCCACTTGATCTTGTACAGCGGCGGGCGGGCCAGGAAGACGTGGCCGCCCTCGATCAGCGGGCGCATGAAGCGGAACAGCAGGGTGAGCAGCAGGGTGGCGATGTGCTGGCCGTCGACGTCGGCGTCCGCCATCAGGATGATCTTGTGATACCGCAGCCGGTCCAGGTCGAAGTCCTCGTGCACACCGGTGCCGAAGGCCGAGATCAGGGCCTGGACCTCGGTGTTCTGCAGCACCTTGTCGATCCGCGCCTTCTCGACGTTCAGGATCTTGCCGCGGATCGGCAGGATGGCCTGGGTGCGCGGATCGCGGCCCTGCTTGGCCGAGCCGCCCGCCGAGTCGCCCTCGACGATGAAGATCTCGCACTCGGCCGGGTCCTTCGACTGGCAGTCGGCCAGCTTGCCCGGCAGCGCGGTGCCCTCCAGCAGGCCCTTGCGGCGGGTCAGGTCGCGCGCCTTGCGGGCCGCGGCCCGCGCGGTGGAGGCCGTGATCGCCTTGCGGACGATGTCCACCGCCTCGCCCGGATGACGGTCCAGCCAGTCGGCCAGGTGCTCGTGCACCACCTTCTGGACGAAGGACTTGGCGACCGTGTTGCCGAGCTTGGTCTTGGTCTGGCCCTCGAACTGCGGCTCGGCCAACTTGACCGAGACGATCGCGGTCAGGCCCTCGCGGATGTCCTCGCCCGAGAGGTTCTCGTCCTTCTCGCGGAGCAGCTTCCGCTCCCGCGCATAGCGGTTGACCAGGGCGGTCAGCGCCGCCCGGAAGCCCTCCTCGTGGGTGCCGCCCTCGTGCGTGTGGATGGCGTTGGCGAACGAGTAGACGCCCTCGGTGTAGGCGGAGCTCCACTGCATGGCGACCTCCACCGAGAGCGCCCGGTCGGCCTCGGCCGCCTCGAAGGCGATCACGGTGGGGTGGACCGGCTCGCCCTTGCGGGCGTTGAGGTGGCCGACGAAATCGGCGATGCCGCCCGCGTAGCAGAAGGTAGCGGTGCGCGGCGGGCCGTCGGCCCCGTCGGCCGCGGTGGGGGTGCGCTCGTCGGTCAGGCGCAGCGTCAGCCCCTTGTTGAGGAAGGCGGTTTCGCGCAGGCGGCGGGCGAGGGTCTCGAAGGAGTAGCCGGTGGTCTCGAAGATCCCGCCGTCGGCCCAGAAGGTGATGCCGGTGCCGGTCCGGTCGGTGGCCTCGTGCCGGAGCAGCGCGGTGGTCGGCACTCCTGAGCGGTACTCCTGGGTCCAGCGGTGGCCAGCAGTGTGGATCTCCACCGCCAGGCGGGTGGAGAGCGCGTTCACGACCGACAGCCCGACCCCGTGCAGACCGCCGGAGACGGCGTACCCACCGCCGCCGAACTTGCCGCCCGCGTGCAGCACGGTGAGCACCACCTCCACCGCCGGCCGGTCCTGACCGGGGACGATCCCCACCGGGATGCCGCGGCCGTCGTCCACCACCCGCACCCCGCCGCCGGCCAGCAGCGTGACCTCGATCGTCGTGGCGCAGCCGGCCAGCGCCTCGTCCACCGCGTTGTCGACGAGTTCCTGGACCAGGTGGTGCAGCCCCCGTTCGCCGGTCGAGCCGATGTACATGCCCGGGCGCTGGCGCACCGCGTCGAGCCCGTCGAGGACGGTGATGGTCTCCGCGCCGTAGGCGCCGGGGGTCGTCGCCGCCGCATGGCCGGCGGTGGACACGGTGGGCTTGTCGGGTGTGGCGGGTGCGGCAGGCATGGCGGGCTGGTGGCGGTTGCCGGTCTCGGTCACGGAACACCCCTTCTGGCGCAGCACGAACCGCGCCCCCGCGTGCGGTCGCGGGAGCGGATGTCCGTGTGGCGCGTCGGTCGATCGACGGTCCGACCCCTGGCCTGCCCGCACCCGGCGGGGGCCGTCCCATCGGGGCCGGTTTTCTGATTCGAGCATAGGTGCCACGCACTCAGGATTGCCACCAGATTCAACAGAATGGCACCGTGAGTCTTCCAGCTCCCCCATGCCCTCATCCCCCCACGTGACATGGAGTCAAAAGCCTTCTGGTGGCCGTTTCTGGCCTCGCGGGGCCCGGTCGGGCGGTCGCGTCGAGAAAGTGCCGTCGGCGTGCTCGAGGAAGGCCGCGTGCGAGCCCGGGAAGGGGGTACGGGCACCTGTTGCGGGGTGGGTGCGGGAGAACGGGTGCCGCTCCGGACGGGGTCGCCACACCGAAGCGCACAGCCGTTGCGCCGGAGCCGCGGTAGGCCCGCGAACTGCGCGATCGCGGGTACGGTGTCCCGGTGCGGCGTCACCTGCGCAGGTGACGTGTTGGGGCGGGGGAACGGGGGCCGGGGATGACATCGGGGGACGGCGGGCGGTCGGGGGGCGGGCTGACCGGGGTGCTGATCGTGCTCGCGCTCGGGGCACTGATCGGCCTGCTCTTCGTGGAGCACGGGAACCACGACAGCGCACCCGGCACCGGGCCCGACCCGGCGGTCATCTCGCTGCCGCAGACGGTCGAGCAGAAACGCATGCTGGACCGGGACACCAACGCACGGGACAACCTCGACGAGGCCGGACTGCGGAACCCGGGCGAGGGCCTGCCCGGCCTGACCCACGCCGTCTACGGCGACGCCCCGGGGACGCCCGGCATCTGGGTGGTACTGATCTCCGGCAACCAGGACGGCCGGGCGAGCGACTGGCTCACCGCCAACTCCCCCGCCGCGCCCGCCGGCACGGTCACCCACCCGCAGCTGCGGATCGCCGGCACCGCCAGCTGCCAACAGGACCGGCAGGACTCCCGGACCACCTGCTCCTGGTACGACGCGAACGACCTGCTCGTGGTCGCCGGCCCGGCCGGCGCGGAGGCCGTCCAGCAGGTCCTGCTGCGCATCCACGACGGCACCGAACACTGACGGTGGGCACGCCACCGGGCGCTTGAGTACGCGTACTCAAGCGCCCGCTCCGGTGTCCGCCCGAGCATGGTCGGCATGGAAACAGCCATCCCGCGGATCGGGATCACCGCCGTCGGCGCGCAGTTGCCCGCCCGGCGCCTCACCTCGCAGGAGTTGCAGGACGAGGTGACGGCCGCCGCAGGCCTGCGCCTGCCGGAGCGGATGTTCGAGAAGGCCACCGGGATCGTCACCCGACACTTCGCGGCCGACGGCGAGTACGCGTCGACCCTGGCCATCGGCGCCGCGCGCCGGGCGCTGGCCGCCCGCGGCCTCGACCCGCGCGACATCGACCTGCTGCTCTACGCCTCGGCCACCCGGGACGTCTGCGAGCCCGCCACCGCCCACCTGGTGCAGGCCGAACTCGGCTCCCGTGCCCACGCGTTGGACGTCGCCAACGCCTGCAACAGCTTCCTCAACGGGATCGACCTGGCCCGCGCGATGATCCTGGCCGGGCGGGCCGGGCGCGCCCTGGTGGTGACCGGGGAGACGCCCAGCCGGGCAATGCGCCGGCGCCCGGACGGGCCCCTCGACTTCCGGGACGGGTTCGCCGGGTACACCTTCGGGGACGCCGGCGCCGCCGTGGTGGTGGAGCCGGTGGCGTCCGGCGGCATCCTGGACGTCGAGACCGAGACCGCCTCCGAGCACTGGACGGTCGGCGGGATCCCCGGCGGCGGCTCACGGCACCCGCGCGGCGACGAGTACAGCTACTTCCGCGGCGGCGGCAAGGAATTGCGCGGCGTCTTCGAGCGGATCGGCGGCGACATCCTGACCCGGGTGGCGGCCAGGACCGGCCTGGACTGGGACGCCTACGCCCGGGTGCTGGTCCACCAGGTGACCGTGCCCTACCTGGAACGCTTCGTCGAACTCACCGGCGTGCCGGCCGGGAAGCTGGTGCTCACCGTACCCGAGCTCGGCAATGTCGCCAGCGCCACGCTCGGCGTCCAACTGGCGAGGATCCATGCGGAGTTGTCACCCGGCGACCGGGTCCTGCTGGTCGGTCTGGGCGGCGGCGTCAGTCTGATGACGATGATCTGGGAGGCCTCGTGACCGCACTGTGGGTGGTGATCCCGGCCTACCAGGAGGAGGCCAGGATCGAGGGGGCCCTGCACGCGCTGGCCGCCCAGCTGGACCGTGACTTCACCCTCCTGGTCGTCGACAACGCCTCCACCGACACCACCACGGCCAAGGTGCGGGCGTTCGCCGAGCGGGCGCCGTTCCCGGTCGAGGTGCTGACCGAGGCCGAGAAGGGCGTCGGCTGCGCGGTCGACACCGGCTTCCGCCACGCCATCGCCAACGGCGCCCTGCTGCTCGCCCGGACCGACGCCGACTGCCTGCCGCAGCCCGGCTGGACGGCCGCCGCCCGGGCCGGGCTGCACCGGTGCGGCGGCCTGGTCTGCGGACGGATCACCGCCCGGCACGACGAACACGGACCCCTCGGGCGCACGGTCTTCCACCTGCTGGTGGCGCTCGGCGCGGGCTTCGGCCGGGTCCGGCCCGCGCACCGCCGCCGACACGGCTACCTGACGCCCTACCGGATGCACTCCGGCAACAACATGGCGATCACCGCCGAGCTGTACCAGGCCGTCGGCGGTATGCCGCGCCGCCCCTCCCCCACCGACCGGACCTTCATCAACCGGGTCCGCCGGCACACCACCGCGATCGTCCACCGCCGCGACATGGTGGTACAGAACTCCACCCGCCGGATCCGCGCCTACGGGCTGCTCGGCACCGCCCGCTGGTACCTGGAACGCGGCGCCGGCCGGCGCGGGGTGGACGTGCGTTGACGAACCCGACACCGGCCGACGGCCGCCCACTCCTGGACGCACTCGCCCACGCCCTGCGGACCGCCGGCCCCGAGCGCCCCGCCGTGCTGCGGCACACCCGCACCGGCAGCACCCGGGTCCAGCTCCGCCGCGGTGAACTCGCCGACCTCGCCGACCGGTACGCCGCCGCGCTGCACCGCCAGGGGCTGACCGCCGGGGAGACCCTGGGCGTCGCCGTCCGACCCGGACCCCGGGCGCTGGCCGTGCTGCTCGCCGCGCACCGGCTCGGCCTGCGCGTCGCAGTGCTCGACCCGGGCGCCGGGCCCGAGGTGCTCACCGCCCGGCTGGCGGCGGCCGGACCCGCCCTGGTGCTGGCCGACGCGGCCACCCAGGCCGCGGCC
>NZ_JBNQTI010000290.1:0-5772 GCF_050325825.1 Kitasatospora sp. LaBMicrA B282 | reverse complement strand
GTTACGTGCTCTCCTTCGCGCTGCTCGGCCAGGCGCTGAAGCACATACCGGTCTCGGTGGCGTACGCCGTCTGGTCGGGTGCGGGGACGGCGGCCGTCGCCGCGGTCGGGGCCGGTGCGGTCAGCCACGGCGGCTCCTCTTCTGCTCCTGCGCCCGGGCCTGGCGCCGGTCCTGGACGAGCTGCCGCCGGTCCTGGACGAGCCGCAGCGCGACCACCACGACGGCGGCGCCCAGCGCCAGCCCCATCACCGGGAAGGCGTGCACGGCCCACTTCGCGGCGCCGGTCGCCAGCGCCTTGGTGTCCGCGTACTGGTCGCCGTGGGCGAGCAGCTCGGCGCCCGCCGTGCAGCCCAGCACCACCGGTGCGATCGCGCTGAACACCCACCACCAGCCGGCCCGGGTGGCCAGCCAGGTGGCGGCGGCCGTGCCGAGCACGGTCAGCATGGTGAAGATCCCGCCCGGCGCCGAACCGAGCAGCTCGTCGGCGAAGGCGCCGATCAGCGGCAGCCCCAGCGCGGCCAGCAGGGTGGCGCCCGGGTTCGGGCGGCGGGTGCGGGTCCGGGTGCGGGCCGTGACGCGGGTCCGGCCGGCCGCTCGACCCGCGGGCGTCGGGGTCGGCAGCGGGGCGTCCGCGCCGCTCCGCGGGGAGGGCAGCCGGGTGCCGCGGGCCCGGGTCCGCGGGCGCAGTCGGTCGGCTGCCTCGCCGGTGGGCGTGCTCGCCCGTTGGCCTGCCATGTCCACTACCTCGTCCGGTCGGCCGGGGTCTCCGGCGGTCGAGCCGACGGCCGCCGGCGGGTGACAGTTGCGCGATCCAGCAAGTGACGGGACGACTCGGGACCCGTCCCGGAGGAGGAGAGGCCGAGTTCGTAACGCTTGCGTAAGAGAATAACTTTTGATCGGACTTTGTCTCCTCCTTGGTTGACATCGTAACCACCGTGACCACCCGGACAGTTGGCGGCTCGCAGGCCGGATCGCGGCCCGCGACCCCGGGGGCGCGGCCCGTCGGCCCCGATCCGCGGCCGGGTAGCGTCGGCGGCATGAGATTCGTTCTTCGCCGCTCCCGGGTGGCCGGACCCGGCGCGGTCCTGGCGGCGCTGCTCGGACTGCTGCTCCTGCTGGCCCCGGGCACCGCCGTCGCCGCGGGCGGGCTCGACGACGCCTCCGCGGCCCTCAAGCAGGGCAAGGTCTACGTCGATCCCGCGATGACCGGCCAGTTCTCCCAGGCCCAGGCCGACGCGCTGAGCCGCACGATCAAGGACGACGGCAAGCCGATCATGGTTGCCGTGCTGCCGGCCACCGACCAGTACCCGGCGAACACGGTCATCCGCGACCTGCGCACCAAGGTCGGCATCACCGGGGTCTACGCCGTCTGGCGCGGCACCCAGTTCGCCGTCCGCACGGACCCGGCCGCGCTGACCAACCAGACCGCCCAGAACTACGCGCAGGCCGCGTTCGACTCCCACCACGGAGATATCAACGCGACGTTGACCGATTTCGTCACCAATGCGGCGCCGAAGGTCAAGGGGCAGGCGCCGGGCGCGCGCGACTCGGGCATCAGCGCGGCCGTGATCGTGGTGCCGCTGGTGCTGCTGGCCGTGCTCGGCGTCGGTGCCTTCCTGTTGGTCCGTCGGGCCCGCAAGCGCCGCGAGGCCCAGCTGGCGGCGGAACTGCGGGCGCTGCGCACCGTGGTGGACGAGGACATCACCGCCTTCGGCGAGGAACTGGAGCGGCTGGACTTCACCCCGGGCGCCCCCGGCGCGGACGACGCCCAGCGCGCCGACTACGAGCACGCGCTGGACGCCTACGAGCGGGCCAAGCGCACCATGGACGAGGCCAAGCGCCCCGAGGACGTCAAGGCGGTCACCGAGGCGCTGGAGGACGGCCGGTTCTCGCTGGCCACCCTGGCCGCCCGGCGGGCCGGCCGGTCGCTGCCGGAGCGCCGGCCGCCGTGCTTCTTCGACCCGCGCCACGGGCCCTCGGTGCAGGACGCCGACTGGGCCCCGGCCGGCGGCGCGGCCCGCTCGGTGCCGGTCTGCGCGGCCGACGCCCACCGCCTGGCCACCGGCCTGGACCCGGCGATCCGCACCGTGCAGACCGAGTACGGCCCGCAGCCCTACTGGGACGCCGGCCCGGTCTACGGCCCGTGGGCCGGCGGCTACTTCGGCGGCTACGGCTCCGGCCTGCTGCCGGGCCTGCTGGTCGGCACCATGCTCGGCTCGGTCTTCTCCGGGCCCGACGTCTACTACGACGGTGGCTACGTCGACGGTGGCTTCGGCGGCGACGGCGGTTTCGGCGGGGGTCAGGACCAGTACCAGGGCGGGGACTTCTCCGGCGGCGACTTCAACCCGGCCGATTTCGGCGGCTTCGGCGGCAGCGACTTCGGTGGCGGGGACTTCGGTGGCGGCGGGGACTTCGGTGGTGGGGACTTCGGCGGCAACGACTGGTAGCCCACCGGGTCCACCGTGATCGGTGACCGGCCGGGCCGGCTCCTCCGGGGCCGGCCCGGCCGTTTCCGTTCCGGAACCGATCGCTTCGCCGGCCTGAACGGTCGGCAGCCGCCGTGGTCCGGAAGGGGAGCCCGCTGTGGCAGGCTGAATCCCGTGACCAGCACCAGCAACCCCGCGCCGTCCGGCGGCAAGCCGGCCGGCCGCCCCTGCTCGATCGCGGCCGCGCTGCAGGTCCTCGGCGAGAAGTGGGCGCTGCTGGCCGTGCGCGAGCTCTTCTACGGCAACCACCGCTTCGACCGGATCGTCCGCAACACCGGCGCCCCGCGCGACCGGCTGACCGCCCGGCTGCGCGCGCTGGAGGAGGCCGGCGTGGTCGAGCGCCGGCTCTACCAGGAGCGCCCGCCGCGCTACGAGTACCACCTGACCCAGGCCGGCCAGGAGCTCGCGCCGGTCACCCAGGCGCTGCTGGTCTGGGGCGACCGCTGGGCGGTCGAGGAGCCGCCGGTCACCCTGCGCCACCTCGGCGGCGGCCGGCCCGAGCACCCGCTGGACCCGGCCTGGGTCTGCCGCTGCTGCGGCGAGGAGGTCACCCGGTCCGCGGTGGCGCTGGACATCCACAGCCCCGGCTGGGACCGCACCGGTCCGGTCGACTGAGCCCGCGGCCCGCCCCGGTGCGGGAGTCGGCCCCGGTTAGGGTCGGGGGATGCACGACGAAGACGTCCGGGCCACGGTCTGGGTGCGCGGCAAGGTCCAGCAGGTCGGCTTCCGCTGGTGGACCCGGGCCCGCGCGCTGGAGATCGGCCTCACCGGGTACACCAGCAACCTCGGCGACGGCCGGGTCCAGGTGGTCGCCGAGGGCCCGCACGCCGACTGCGAGCGCCTGCTGGCGCTGCTCCGCGGCCCCGGCACGCCGGGGCGGGTCAGCGGGGTGACCGAGATCTGGAGCGCCACCGGTCCCGGCTACGACGGCTTCGAGATCCGCTGACCGGACGGCCGACCGGCCCCTCGCCGGACAGCGCCGGACAGCGCCGGATCACCCGTCCGGTTCGCCCGACGATCACGGTGGTTGCCATCCGAGTCCACTCGTGGTTAACTCCGCATCGTGCGTGATCCACCGATCCGATCGGTGGTTTTCCCCCGCTCCCCGTGGCGTGAGTCCACCGCCATGCAGGTGACAGCAGGGTTGTAGCGCGCGGTGATCGTGTTGACCCGTACGGTCTTTGGTGAGACGCTGGAAGCCCGCGCACGCGACCGTGATTTCGGGCAGCGTCATGCCCTGTGGCCGCACATCCACAGTGCCTGACCTGGCCAGCCAAGCCGGCTGCTTGGGACTCGCAAGCGCGCGCGTTACCCCTTCCCCTCGACCTGTACCGTACCGGTTCGGTCACTCAGCGTGGAGGACCATACATCATGGCAAAGGCGCTTCTCGGGTACGTCGGCGGCCCCGACCCGCGAATGCAGTCCGAGATGCGGCGGCTTCAGCAGCGCGTCCAGGACCTGGAGGCCGAACTCGTTCGGATGCAGGCCGAGAACGACGCGCTGGTCGCCGTCGCTGACGAGCACTCCCTGCTCGACAGCATCGGCCACCTGCAGCGGGAGCCCGCCCTCACCTGAAGCACAAGCAATCGACCGGCCCCGAAACCGGCCGATTTTGCCGCGCGCGGATGTTTGTTCCGCTCCGCTCGGGCGTGAGTGAACCCCACCCCGAACGGGACGCGATCATCAGGGACGCCTTCACCGGCGTCCCTTCGTCGTTCTCCGGTACCTTCCCCCCGCCCCACCCCTGCTGGTCCTCGACCGGCCCGCCGCTGCTTCCCCCGCCCCCGGCGTGATCCGTTTGTCCGATGCTGCCCACGGCCCGCCCTCCCGAAACCGCGCCGACGGGCGGATACAGTCGGGCGCTGTGCACCTCAAGAGTCTGACGCTGCGCGGGTTCAAGTCCTTCGCCTCGGCCACCACGCTCCGGTTCGAGCCGGGCATCACCTGCGTGGTCGGTCCGAACGGCTCGGGCAAGTCCAACGTGGTCGACGCGCTCTCCTGGGTGATGGGCGAGCAGGGGGCCAAGTCGCTGCGCGGCGGCAAGATGGAGGACGTCATCTTCGCCGGGACCAGCGGGCGGGCCCCGTTGGGCCGGGCCGAGGTCAGCCTCACCATCGACAACACCGACGGCGCCCTGCCGATCGACTACGCCGAGGTGACCATCACCCGGACCATGTTCCGCAACGGCGGCAGCGAGTACGCGCTGAACGGCGACACCTGCCGGCTGCTCGACATCCAGGAGCTGCTCTCCGACTCCGGCATCGGCCGCGAGATGCACGTGATCGTCGGCCAGGGCCGGCTGGACTCCGTGCTGCACGCCGACCCGATGGGCCGCCGCGCCTTCATCGAGGAGGCCGCCGGGGTGCTCAAGCACCGCAAGCGCAAGGAGAAGGCGCTGCGGAAGCTGGACGCGATGGCCGCCAACCTCAACCGGGTGCAGGACCTGGTGGCCGAGCTGCGCCGGCAGCTCGGACCGCTCGGCCGGCAGGCCAAGATCGCCCGCCGGGCCGCCGGCATCCAGGCCGAACTGCGCGACGCCCGGCTGCGGCTGCTCGCCGACGACCTGCTGACGCTGCGCCAGGCCGTCCAGGCCGAGGTCGCCGACGAACTGGCGCTGCGGCTGCGGCGCAGCACGGTGGAGCAGGAACTGCAGCGGGCCCGGCAGCGCGAGGCGGTGCTGGAGGCCCAGGTGGAGCAGCTCGGCCCGCGGCTGGAGAGCACCCGGCAGGCCTGGTACCGGCTCTCCGCGCTGGTCGAGCGGACCCGGGGCACCCTCGACCTGGCCGAGGCCCGGATCCGGCACGCGGCCGGCGCCGGGCAGCAGGAGGAGCGGCGCGGCCGGGACCCGGAGGAGCTGGCGCTCGAGGCCGAGCGGATCCGGGCCGAGGAGGCCGAGCTGGCCGAGGCGTTGGAGGAGGCCCAGTACGCGCTGGCCGAGGCGGTGGAGACCCGCTCGACGGCGGAGCGCGCGCTGGCCGAGGAGGAGCAGCGGCTCAGGGCGGCGGCCCGGGCGGTGGCCGACCGCCGCGAGGGGCTGGCCCGGTTGCAGGGGCAGGCCGCCGCGGCCGCCTCCCGGGCGGCCGGCAGCCAGGCCGAGATCGAACGGCTGGTCGCCGCCCGGGACGAGGCGGCCGATCGGGCCGCGGAGGCCCAGGCCGGCTACCGGGAACTGGCCGATCAGGTGGCCGAGCTGACCGCGGGTGACGAGGAGTCGGAGGCCGGGCACGAACGGGCCGGGGCGGCGCTGGCCGAGGCCGAGCGCGCGCTGGCCGCGGCGCGCGAGGCC
>NZ_JBNQTI010000289.1:0-5802 GCF_050325825.1 Kitasatospora sp. LaBMicrA B282 | reverse complement strand
CGGGCAGCACCCCGGCGGCGGCGCGCAGTTCGCGCAGCCGGGCCCGGCTGCGGGCGGCCGGCTCCGCCTCGCCGACCCGTTCGGCGAGCGCGGCCAGCAGCTCCAACGCCTGGTCGGCCTTGGACCACTGGCCGAGCTGCAGCCCCAGGTCGGCGGCCGCACCGAACCGCGCCAGGGCCGCGGCGCTCTCGCCCCGGGCCTCGTGCAGCCGGCCGCGCAGCAGGTCCAGCCGCATCGTCATCACCTGGTCGTCGGTGCGCTCGGCCAGCTCCGCGGCGGCCGTCACCTCGGCCAGCGCCCGCTCCGGGTCGGGCAGCGCGAACAGGGCCTGGGCCAGGTTGTAGCCCTGCACCACGAGGCCGTGGGTGTCGCCCGCGTTCGCCCGGCGCGCCTCGGTGAACCGGGCCACCGCCTGCTCCGCCTGCCCGCGGGCCAGGCAGAGCAGCCCCTGACTCTCGTGCAGCACACCGGCCAGTCGCGCTTCGGTGACCTGCGGCAGCAGTTCGGCGGCGGCAGCGAGCTGGGCGGCGGCCGCCTCGTGCTCGCCGAGCTCGTAGTGGGCGCGGGCGAGCTGGTTGCGCATCCGGATCTCGGCGTCCGGGCGGGCCGCCCAGCCGGCAGCCGTCACGCCCAGCTCGTGCGCCTCGATCCAGTCCGCGTACAGCTTGCGGCCGTGGTAGAGCGGCCAGAGCGACTCGCAGAGCTGCCAGACGGCGTCGTGCCAGCCGCGCCGGGCGGCGGTGCGCAGCAGCTCCAGGACGGTGCTGCTCTCCCGCTCCAGCCAGTCCAGGACGGTCGCCTTCTCCCGGCCCGACCAGTCCGGGGCCGGGCCGCGGTCGGTCGGCAGGGCGGCGGCGGGCGGGTCCTGCAGGCGGAACCGCTTGCCGAGCGCGCGGTCGGCCAGCGCGGTGCGGTGCCGGTAGTAGTCGACCAGGCGGCGCTGCACCGCCTCGGTCGCCGCCTCGTCCAGCTCGGCCGCGGCCCGGCGGGCGTGCTGGTGGACCAGGTCGTGGCAGCCGAAGCGGTCCTCGGCCGGGTCGTCCGCCGCACCCTCGGCGGCGGGCGGTGCGGCGGGCAGTTCGTCCAGCAGGTGGGCGCCCGCCAGGTCCTCCAGCGCCCGGTCGAGCGGGCCGCCACCGGCCGCGGTCTCGACCAGCTCACGGGTGAACCGGCCGGCCGGCAGCAGGCCGATCACCCGGTGGAGCGCCCGGGCCGGCTCCGGCAGCTGGGCCAGCACGGCGTCCAGGGCCTCGTCCACGCCACTCTCGCCCGGTCGCTCGGCGAGCGCGGCCATCACCCGACGGACCGTCAACTGCCGGCGTCCGATCAGCTGCGAACCGACGGCGTTCAGCGCCAGCGGCAACCCGCCGCAGCGGTCGACCAGTTCGGCCAGCTCCTGCTCGGTGCCGCGGTCCTCGCCCAGCCAGGTGCGCACCAGTCGGGCACCGGCCCCGGTGGTCAGCGGCGGCACGGTCAGCACCCGGGCGGTGGGCAGCGCCAGGGCGGGCAGCCGACGGCGGCCGGCCAGCACCAGCAGCCCGCCGCCGGGCAGCAGGGTGCGGACCTGGGCGGGCTGGTCCACGTTGTCCAGGAAGACCAGCAGTCGGCGGCCCCGGGTGATGCTGCGGAACAGGTCGCCGCGCTCGGCGAGCGAGTCGGGCACGTACTCCTTGGCCACGTGCAGGGCGCGCAGGAAGCGGCCGAGCACCTCGCCCGGGTCGACCGGGTCGCCGTGCCCGCCGGGCGCCAGGTCGGCGTAGAGGTCGCCGTCCGGGAAGCGCTCCCGCTCGCGCTCGGCCCACTGGGCGATCAGCTCGGTCTTGCCCACCCCGCCGAGGCCGGTGAAGGCGACGGTGACCAGGCCGGCGCCGCGCTCCAGTTCGGCCAGCGCCTCGGTGAGCGCGGCCAGTTCGGCCGAGCGGTTGACGAAGGCGGCCCCCTGGCGCAGCGGCCGGATCTGCCGCGGGGTGTACCGGGGCGGCTCGGGCCGGGCGAGGTTGTTGATCGTCACGTCCCGCGCCTGCACCAGCTGCCCGACCTGGCCGCCGGTCACCGTGTTGGTGGTTGTCGTGTTGTCCGATCCGGCCTCCGCTCCGCTGCGCGGTGTCATCCGCCGCCCCTTCCGCCGTCTGCCCCGGCCCGCCGGTCAAGCCTACGGGCTGCCCCGCGCAGCCGGGCCGAAACCGTGCGCAGCCAGAGCGCCGGGTCCCAGCTGCCGGTGCGGCCGTAGGTCACCGGGTAGCAGGCCAGGCCGAGCAGCACCGCGCTGAAGTGGCCGACGCTGGTGAAGTCCCGGGCGCTCAGCATCGAGATGCCGTAGAAGAGCAGCAGCCCGGCCAGCCAGAGGTACCGCCACGGGCGGGTGATCCAGTACACCAGCACCGCCTGGATGCCGGCCAGCGCGTAGCTGACCCCGTAGTCCAGCGTGTAGCGGGCCCGCTCGGGGGCCCGGTGGTGCTCGATCGCCCAGTACAGCACGCCCTCGCTCAGGTAGGTGGCGCCGACGTGGGCAACGAGCACCACCAGCAGCCAGCGGCGGGTGGAGAGCCAGCGTTCGGCCGGGACGTGGAAGAGGTTGTAGAGCACGAAGTAGAAGACCCAGCCGCCGTTGCCCGCGATGTAGAAGGCGCTGGTGACCAGCACCCGGACCGGCGAGATCGCCAGGTAGTGCAGGTTGGTGGAGTCCCGGCGCAGGATCCGGTGCTCCAGGTGCGGCGAGACGTGGTGCAGCGCGACGGTGGTGGCGAAGAGGATCAGCAGCCAGATGTGCGTTCCAGGGGCCCGCCGGATGTAGGCCCAGTACGCGCGCAGCTGCTTGCCGAGTCCTCGAAGCACCGGCCCAGTCTCCACCTTCCGGCCGCGGCGCCGGAATCCTGCCACGCCCGGGCCCTTGACGCGACGCCGCTTCGAGGACTGCCATATGTCACATTGCGTTCGAGGGTGCTCGTTTTTGATTGTTTCCCGACCGCTCTGCTCTGCCATGCCGTCACCCGGCCGTGCTCGCCCCGCGTTGACCCTGGAGCCACCCGACGCCCACTGCCCGCCGCCCCGTGGCTCCCTCGCCGCCGCCCTGCTGCTGACGGGCACCCTCGGCCGCTCGCCACGGGCAGGTTACGCAGAGGTGGTGCACCGATGGACCGTCAGCATCCTCACCCGGAACACGCCCCCGCGAGCACCAGCTCGTCGGGCGTTCGCGGGGCGGGCCTGACGCTCCGCCCGGTGCCCCGGTGACCCGCTCTGCCACCGGCTCCGGAGGCGTTCCGGGGGCCGCCGGGCCCGGCCCGGAGACACCCCCGGGGTCCGCTTGGCGGCCTAAGGGCTGGTAACGACCCACTCGCCGGGGTCGCTACCATCGGCACTGGTGAAGAACCCCGTGCCAGACATCCCCGGTGGACCAGCCCCGGGCTCTTGGGCGGTTCCGACACCTCCGTGATCGCCGCGCTCCAGGGTGGAGGCGGCGCAACCCGAAAGGCTCGTACGTGACTGCGCCCCAGGAGCACTCCTTCGCCGACCTCGGCAAGGTGCTGGTCATCATCCCGACCTACAACGAGGCCGAGAACGTCGAACGGATCGTCTCCCGGGTCCGCACCGCCGTGCCCGAGGTGCACGTGCTGGTCGCCGACGACAACAGCCCCGACGGCACCGGGGAGATCGCCGACAAGATCGCCGAGCAGGACGGCAACGTCCAGGTCATGCACCGCAAGGGCAAGGAGGGTCTCGGCGCGGCCTACCTGGCGGGCTTCCACTGGGGCATCGACAACGGCTACGACGTCCTGGTCGAGATGGACGCGGACGGCTCGCACCAGCCCGAGGAGCTCTACCGCCTGCTGACCGCGCTGCGCGGCGCCGACCTGGTGCTGGGCTCGCGCTGGGTGCCGGGCGGCAAGGTGGTCAACTGGCCGAAGTCCCGCCTGCTGCTCTCCCGCGGCGGCTCGACCTACTCCCGGCTGATGCTCGGCGTGCCGATCAGGGACGTCACCGGCGGCTACCGCGCCTTCCGCAAGGAGACGCTGCTCGGCCTCGGGATGGACCAGGTGGCCTCGGCCGGTTACTGCTTCCAGGTCGACCTGGCCTTCCGCTCGGTGAGCAGCGGTTTCAAGGTCGCCGAGGTGCCGATCACCTTCGTGGAGCGCGAGCACGGCGCGTCCAAGATGAGCCGCAACATCGTGGTCGAGGCGCTCTGGCGGGTCACCGTCTGGGGCGTGCAGGCCCGGGTCGCCAAGCTGACCGGCAAGGGCAAGCGCTGACCGGCGCCCGCTGAGCGAGGCCGTGGGGCCCGGACGTCGTCGCGACGCCCGGGCCTCGGTCGTTCGTGTGGGGCTCAGTTCGTGCGGATGAGCCGGGCATCGATGGACGGCGGGGCCAGCTCGCGGCCCATCGCGACCGGCACCTGCACCTGGCCGGGGCCGTCACCGGCGGTCAGCGTGGCGACCACCGTGCCGGCCGGGGCGCTGTGGCCCAGGCCCCCGGGCACCGGGGTCAGCTTCAGGGTGGTCGAGATCCCGGTGAAGCCCGGCACCGTGACGTCCTTGGTGGCCACCACCGGGATCCGGCCGCCCAGGCCGTCGTCCACGTAGCCGACCTGCTCGCCCTGCTTGACCAGCGTCTGGCCGGTGATCGCGCCCTGGCCGGCCGTGATGATCTTCTGGCTGACCGGCTGCGCGCCCAGCAGCAGGCCGTTGGCGACGTTGGGGAGCGGCGGCTGGCCCAGGGTGACCCCGAGCAGCATCTGCTGGGTGCCGCCGACGTCCTTGGTCGCCGCCCACATCAGGCAGCTGCCGGCCGGGGTGCTGGAACCGGTCTTGGTCCCGATCACCCCGTTCTTGCCGAGCAGGTAGTTGGTGTTGGGGATCTTGGCGCCCGCGATCACGGTGTCCGGCTCGGACACGATCTGCCGGAACACCGGGTTCTGCATCACCACCTCGGCCAGCTTCAGCTGGTCGGCGGCGGTGCTCTTGGTGTCGGCGTTGTAGCCGGCCGGGTCGGCATAGCTGGTGTGGGTCATGCCGAGCTTGGCGGCCTGGTCGTTCATCTTCTTGACGAACGCGTCCTCCGAGGTGGAGCCGGTGTCCCAGCGGGCCAGCAGCCGGGCGATGTTGTTGGCGCTGGGCAGCATCAACATCTCCAGCGCCTGGTACTCGGAGATCTCCTGCCCCTCGGTCACCTTGGCCGTCGACTGGTCGGGGTCGTTGGACTCCTGGGCGGCGGCCTTGTCCACCTTGATCGTCGGCCCGGTCTGGCCCGGCGCCAGCGGGTGGGCCTGGAGGATCAGGTAGGCGTTCATCACCTTGGTGACGCTGGCGATCGGCACCGGGGTGTCCTTCGGGCCCGAGCTGCCCAGGCTGCCCATGCCCACCACCTCGGCGGCCGCCTGGCCCTTGGCCGGCCAGGGCAGCGCCACCGGGTCGCCGGCGAAGGTGAAGGAGTCGGCGGCGGTGAACTTCAGCTGCGGCTTGGGCAGCGGGCGCAGCAGCTGGGCCACGCCGGCCCCGCCGGCCAGCACCGCGAGCACCGCCACGCCGGCGAGGGCGCGCTTGACCAGCCGGCGGGTCGTGAGCGGGCGCTTGCCGCCGAGCTCGGCGGGGGCGGCGGGCGACTCGTCGGTGGGGGCGAGGGGTGCGACGGGGGGTGCCGTGGGAGGTGCGGCGGGGGTGGGGCCGATCGGCGGCGTCAGCGGCGGGGGCGGCGACAGCGGGGCGCGGTGGGGCGGGGCGCGGCGGCGCGGGGTTCGGTCCGGCTGGTTGGGGCAGTCGGAGCGGCGTCGGCACCGGCCGTGGCGGTCGCGGTGGCGGTGGCGGTGGC
>NZ_JBNQTI010000288.1:0-5881 GCF_050325825.1 Kitasatospora sp. LaBMicrA B282 | reverse complement strand
CCCGGCGCGCGCCGGGCACCGAGCCGCCCGCCGCGGACCGCCAGCCGCCCGCCCGCTCCGGCAGGCGGGCGCGGCACCCGGCGGGCAGACTGATCGCCAACGGATCACGGCCGACGGGCCGCGCCGGCCGCCGTGCAGGCGCAGCGGTCGGTGCGGCCGGATGAGGGAAGGCGCAGATGGCTGAGCACCGTCCTGCCGACGACCCGTCGGACCCGGACCCGAACCCGGACCCGGACCGGGCCCCGCAGGCTGCCGGCGCCGCACAGCCGCCAGCCGGCGGGCCACGGCGCCGGCTCGGCCGGCGGACCAAGCGGCTGCTGATCGCCCTCGGCGTGGTGCTGGCGCTCTGCGTCGGCGCCGGTGCCTACCTGTACATCTCGCTGGACGGCAACATCCGCAGCAGCGCCCTGTTCGGCGGCAGCGGCAGCCAGGCCCCGGAGGCCCGGGACACCGCGGGGCGGACGGCCGAGAACATCCTGGTGATCGGGTCCGACACCCGGGACAACGCCACCGACTGCTCGATCGGCGGCGACTGCGGCCCGGGGGCCAACGCCGACGTCGAGATGGTGGTCCACCTGTCGGCCGACCGCAGCAACGCCACCGTGCTGAGCATCCCGCGCGACATCGTGATGGAGCTGCCCGGCTGCAAGGACCCCCAGACCGGACAGCTGCAGCCCAGCCCCGGGAAGGCCCTGATCACCAACAGCCTGCAGTGGGGACCCGGTTGCACGGTGGCGGCGGTCAACCAGCTGACCGGGATCACCATCGACCACTTCCTGATGGTGGACTTCGCCGGCGTGGTCTCGATGTCCGACGCGATCGGCGGGGTGCCGGTCTGCGTCGACGCCAACCTCTACGACCCGGACTCGCACCTGAAGCTGACCGCCGGCACCCACACCCTGCAGGGGGTGGCGGCGCTGGAGTTCCTGCGCACCCGGCACGGCTTCGGCGACGGCAGCGACCTGGGCCGCGAGCAGGCCCAGCACCTCTACCTGTCCGCGCTGGTCCAGAAGTTGAAGAGCGCCGGGACGCTGGCCCACCCGGCCACCCTCTACTCGCTGGCCGACGCCGCGACCAAGGCGCTGACCGTCGATCCGGGGTTGGACGGCCTGACCAACCTGATCGGGCTGGCCGACCGGCTGAACAGCGTCCCCACTCGTGGGATCACCTTCCTGACCACGCCCACCCTGCCCTACAACGGCCCCGATCCGGGCTTCGCCGAGAACCTCACGCTGGCCCCGCAGGCGCAGGACGTCTTCGAGCAGATCCGCGCCGACCGCTCGTTCGCCCCCGCCCCGACCCCGGTCGCCCCCGCGCACTCGGCCGCCGCGCACTCCGCCGCAGCCCACCCGCCGAGCGCGGCCGCCCAGCCGCCGAGCGCAGGTGCCGAGCCGGCGCCGTCCACCGGCGCCACCAGCGCCGGCCCGAGCTTCGGCAGCCCGAACGACACCAGCCCACTGAACGCCGCCAGCACCCCGGGCTGCGCCCACGTCAGCACCGAGGACACCACGCCGTTCGGCTCACCGATCCGGGCCTTCGACCTCAACCCCTCGGTCCCGAACTCGGCACCCTGATCGGCCGGCCCGCCGTCACTCGTCGAACGGCTCGTCACTCCACCGGAACCAGGCCCGGTCGCCGTCGACGTGCAGCAGGAACTCCGCCACCGGCCCGGCCGGACCGACGAGTCGGAGCAGGCTGCCGATCTCCTCGACCACCGCCTCCCACTCGTCCGAGTCCGCCCCCGCCACCGGGTCGTCCAGCAACGCCAGCTCACGCTCGAACAGCGGTCGCACCTCGTCGAACCCGGGTGCCGGCCGGAACCGGCCGCTCATCCACGGGAAATCGCTGCCGTCGACCTCGATCTCGCCGATGCACTCCTCGCCACGCACCAGCCGCCACCGGGCCGTCGCCTCCTGCGTCGCCTCCGCCATCCCTACCGCCTCTCGCCGCGCCCCATCCGGTGCTCCGCCAGTCTGCCGGGCAGGTCCGACAAGGCCGGGTCCGACAGTGCGCCGCGCCGCCGGTTCAGCGCAGCTCCTGCCGGAGCCGCTCGGCCTCCGCGCGGACCTCCGGATCCGGGTCGCCGGCCAGTTGCCGGCAGAGCAGGTCCAACCGGACGATATCCGCCGCGGACTGGCGGCAGGTGTTGAGGATCGCGCCCTGCAGGTGGTCGGCGCTCTCGTCATCGGCGTGCTGGTAGGCCGCGAGCACCAAGCGCAGGCCGCACACGTCCCAGCGTGCCAGCAGCGCCTCGGCCGTCTCCTGGGTGACCGCCGTGTCCTGGGCGTCCACCAGGAGTCGGCCCAGCGCAGCCTCGGCCGTCGGCACCTCCGCGGCCGCGGCCAGCGCGCGCCCGGCGGCGACGCGGTCCGACCAGTGGGGCGAGCGGGAGAGCTCCAGGGCGGCGGCCAGTCCCAGGCGGTGGTCGGTGCGGCGCTCGGGATCGGTCACGACTGCTCCTGCCCCGCCAGCCACTGCTCGGCCCGGGCCCGCTTGTCGGTGTCGTCGGTGGCCCGGCCGTAGTGCAGCAGCACGACCCGCAGCGACAGCGGGATCGCGGCGATGTCCCGTTGCTGGTCCTCCCGGCTGCGCCAGCCGACCAGGTGGCGGACCGCGCCGTCGAAGTGGCGGCGCTCCGCCCGCGGGTCCTGCAGGGCGACGATGATCTCCTCGATCGGCAGGTGCCGCAGCAGCTCACCGGGGGTGCCCTCGTGGCTGGGGTAGCCCGAGCAGCGGCCGCTGCCCGCGCCGGACCAGGCCAGCAGGGCCAGCGCCCGGTCGGCGGGTTCCGGGCGGGCCTCGGTGACCCGGCGGGCGAGCTCGGTCAGCAGGTCGCCCGGGACCGAGCCGCCGGTCCGGCTGGGGGCCAGCAGGTGGTCGGTGAGGTCCGCCAGTTCCGGGGGCAGCGCCGCCAGCCAGTCCTCCCGCTCGTGCCGCGCCTGCTCGGCCTGCCGCCGGTGCTCCTCGAACTGCCGTAGCGGGCCGGGCGCGCCGTGCTCGGCGAGCCAGTCGAGCAGCGAGCGGCCGTCGCGGAGGACGGCGTCGCCCTCCCAGCCCGGCCAGCGCAGCGAGGCGCCGTGGTGCAGCACGACCCGGGTCAGCGGCCGCGCGCCCGCGTCGAGGAACTCGAAGAGCACGTCCCCCATGCACATGCAGGTGAGGCCGGGCAGCGAGTCCACCGCCAGCGCCGCGCGCAACCGGGCGAGGTCGGCCGGGGCCGCGAGGTCGACCTCGAACTCGGCGTCGACCAGGCCGTTCGGGCGCCCGGCGGAGTCCCCTACCCGGACCCGCCGGGCCTGCTGCAACACGGTGTCCAGTGCGGTCGGATCCGACATGCTCTGCTTCCCCCGGTTCGGTTCGCTCCCGGGCGCGTTCGCCCGATCCGGCCGATTCAACCACCGCCCCGAGCTCACTCGTCCAGGGGGGATGCCGGGGCTGCCAGTGTCCGACCGGCCGGTGGCCGCGTTGGTATGGCACCGCGCGAGCACGTCACGCGAGCACGACAGCGGCACCCGACTACAGCGGCAGAAGAAGGCGGCATGCTCCAGATCTCCGTCGAGGACTCCGAGATCGGCCCTGGTGAGGCCCACCGGTGGCGCCTGGTCCCAGTGACCGGAGAGGGGGTGCCGGCGCCGCGCCGGATGACCGGTTACAACCAGGCGAAACATTTCACCGTCGCCCAGCACGCGCAGCACGTCAACGAGCCGATCCGGTCCTACGTCGCCGCCACCTTCGAGCTCGCCGGCCCGGTGGACCTGGACGCGCTGGCGGCCGCCCTGCTCGACCTGGTGCGGCGTCACGAGGTGCTCCGGGCCGTCTACCAGCCGCTGGGCGGGGACCTGTCCTGTGAGGTGCTCGGTCCCGAGGAGGTGGCGCTGAAGCACGTCTACGCCGGTCCGTTGGAGACCTCCGCGCAGGTCGGCCGGTACCTGCAGGAGGCGTTCCGGGAGGTCGACACGCTCTCCTGGCCGCTGATCGCGCTGGGCGCGGTGGTGCGGGCGGACTCGGCCACCGTCTGGTTCTCCTGCGACCACCTGGTCACCGACGGGCTGTCCAGCGCCATCGCCGTCAACGACATCGCCACCGCCTACCGGGCCCGCACCGCCGCCGGCCCGGAGGGGAGCAGCCCGGCCGCCGCCGGAACGGCAGCCGACTCCGGGACCGCCGCCGCCCCGGGGACGGCAGCCGACCCCGGAACGGCGGGCAGCTACCTGGAGTTCAGCCGCGGCCAGCGCCGGGCCAACCGGGCGATGACCGCCGACGATCCGCGGCTGGACTACTGGCGCACCTTCCGCGACCGCAACGGCGGCCTGTTCCCGCGCTTCCCGCTCGACCTAGGAGTGCGGCCCGGCCGGCTCTACCGGCCGGTGACCAGCACCGAACGGCTGTTGACCGCGGGCGAGCTGGAGGACTTCGCGGCGCTCTGCCGCGCCCGCGGCGGGCGGCTCTCGATGGGGCTGCTCGCCGCCCTGGCGATGGCGCTGCGGGCCGAGGGCGGACCGGGGGTGTACCGGGCGCTGGTGCCGGTCAACGAGCGCGGCCGGGGCGGCTACGCCCAGTCGATGGGCTGGTTCATCAACACCCTGCCGATCGAGGTCCCGCTCGCGCCGGCGGCCGACTTCGGCGGGGTGCTGGCCGCCGCGCAGGGCGCCTACGAGCAGTTGCAGGCCCACGCCGGGGTGCACTTCGTGAAGGCCTGGCGGTTGCTCGCCCCCGCCGAGTACGCCCGCCTGCACTACTGGCCGCACGCGGTGAACTTCTTCTCCTACATCGACTTCCGCCGCCTGCCCGGCGCCGAGCAGCACGCCACCCAGCGGGCCAAGATGCACGTCTGGGTGTCGGGCTGCAACGGCATCCTGCACTGGCTGCACCGCACCGACGACGGCCTGTTCGTCAACACCATCCACGTCGACACCCCGCAGGCGCACGCCACCAACCGGGCGCTGCTCGACACCTTCACCCGCACCCTCGGCACGGCCGCCTGACGTCCTGCCAGGTCACGCCCGCTAGGGTCGAGGGGAGGGAAGCGGCCAGCACTGAGGGGGACACCCGTGACCGACACCACCGACACCACCGGGACCGAGGGCGGCGAGCTGCGCCGACTGCTGCGCGGGATCGAGGTCTTCGCCGGCGAGCTGCCCAGCTTCGACCCGCTGGACACGCCCGGCACGCCCGTCGAGCTGTTCACGCAGTGGCTGCGCGGTGCGCTCCGGGCCGGCGTCCGTGAGCCGCACGCGATGACCCTGGCCACCGCGGACGGCGCCGGCGACCCGGCCGCCCGGGTGCTGATCCTCAAGGACGTCGACGAGCAGGGCTGGCAGTTCGCCTCGGACGGCGGCGGCCCCAAGGGACGGCAGCTGGCGGCGCGGCCGTTCGCGGCGCTCACCTTCTACTGGGCACCGCTGGCCCGCCAGGTGCGGGTGCGCGGGCCGGTGGTGCGTGCCGCGGAGCAGGTGCGGGCGGCGGACTTCCTGGCCCGCGGGGCCGGCGCCCGGGCCGAGTCGCTGCTGGGCCGGCAGTCCCGGCCGCTGGCCGACCTCGCCGAGCGCGACGCGGCCGTGGCCGCCTCGCTGGCCCGGCTCGCGGAGCAGCCGGAGCTGGTCTCCCCCGACTGGACGGTGTACGCGGTGCAGCCGGAGACGGTGGAGTTCTGGCAGGGCGACCGGCAACGACGGCATACCCGGCTGGTCTACCGCGCGACGGGTGACGGCTGGGCGAAGCAGTTGCTCTGGCCCTGAGGCACCGGCTCGGCGGGCCGCTAGGGCCTGTCTTCAAACCCCCGTCGTCCGCCCGAAGGGCGGGCGCGGCGGCGTTGGGGTGCGTGCATCGGCGGCGCCGAGGAGGGAGTCCATGCGGAGCATCGGCGACTGACGAGAAGCCG
>NZ_JBNQTI010000287.1:0-5929 GCF_050325825.1 Kitasatospora sp. LaBMicrA B282 | reverse complement strand
CCACCGGCGACCGGCTCGGCCTGGCCCGCGGCGCCCTGGTGCTGGCCGGCGGCCACCGGCAGCGCGGCCGGCACGCCCGGGCGCTGCACGAGCTGGACTGCGCGCTGCCCCACGCGCTGGCCGCCGCGGCCGACCGCGAACTGGCCAACACCCTGGGCACCATGGGCCTCTCGCTCTGGCGCGGCCCGGCGCCCGCCGACCGGGCGGTGGCCCGCTGCCAGGAGCTGCTGGCCGCCCACGGCACCGACCGGCCCGCGGTGCACAGCACGCTGGGCTTCCCGCTCGCGGTGCTGCACGCGGTGCGCGGCCGCGCCGACCTGGCGGCCGAGGGCCTGGCCGGCACCCGGCAGGCGATGGCCGCCCTCGCGCACGCCGAGGGCCGGGCGTTCGGGCCGCTGCTGGAGGGGATGCTGGCCGCGCTGGCCGACGAGCGGGACCTGGCCGCACGGGCGCTGACCGAGGCCCTGGCGGCGGCTCGCACGCTCCGGGCCGGGCCGTTGGTCCGCAGCGGCGCGCTGGAACTGGCCCGGGTGCGGCTGGCGGACGGCGACGGGGCGGGTGCGGCCGCGCTGCTCGACGGCCTGGCGGTGCCCGGGGAGCAGCCGAGCGCGGCGGCCGACTGGTGCGGGGTGTGCTCGCGGATCCACGCGCTGCGCGGCGAGCACCCCGAGGCACTCGCGCTGGCCCGCCGCGCGGTCCGGCTCGCGCAGCGCACCGACTCGCCCACCGACCGGGGCACCGCCGCGCTGGACCTGGCCCACGCGAGGCGGGCCGCCGGCCGGCCCGAGCAGGCCCGTGCCGCCCTGCTGGCCGCCCGCCGGCAGTTCGCCGCCAAGGGGCACCTGGTCGCCGTCGGCCGCACCGACCGCCTGCTGGCCGCCTGGAGCGAGCGATGACCAGCCCACCCGCCGGCGCCGGCCGGGCCACGGCCCTCACCTGGAACCTGTTGGACCGCCGGCCCGCCGACATCCCGATCGCCGCCGGTGCCGCCGACCGGATCACCCCCGCGTGGGCCTACGGCGGGGCGGACGGCGCGGGCGTGCGGGTCTGCCTGGTGGACAGCGGCGTCGAACCGGGCCACCCGATGATCGGTGAACTGGCCTCCAACCACGCCGTGGTGCTGCGCGGCGAGCAGGCGGCGGTGGTGCCGGTGGCCGCCGAGGACGTCTGCGGCCACGGCACGGCCTGCGCCGGGATCGTGCGCCGGCTGGCCCCGCGCTGCGAACTGCACAGCGTGCGCATCCTGGGCGAGCACGGCAGCGGGAGCGGGCAGGCCCTGCTGGCCGGGCTGGGGTGGGCGATCGACCAGGGCTTCGACGTGATCAACCTGAGCCTGTCCACCTCCCGCCCGCAGTTCAACCAGGGGCTGCGGGAGTTGGCCGACCTGGCCTACTTCCGCCGGTCGGTGATCGTCGCCTCGGCGCACAACGCCCGGATCGAGAGCTTCCCGTGGCGGTTCTCCTCGGTGGTCTCGGTCGGCAGCCATGCGGAGGACGACTCCGGCCTGGTGCTCTACAACCCCGTCCCGCCGGTGGAGTTCTTCGCCCGCGGGCAGGCCGTGCCGGTCGCCGGCCTGAACGGCACCACCACCCGCAACACCGGGAACAGCTTCGCCGCCCCGCACGTGACCGGGCTCAGCGCGCTGATCCTCGCCAAGCACCCCGACCTGACCACCTTCGAGTTGAAGACGGTCCTCTACCTGACAGCCGCGAACGTGCGAGGAGCCTGACCATGAGCGAGCAGCCTGCGGGCGACCCCCTGGACGCCGCGGCGCTGGCCGCGGTGATCTCCGGCGTGCTGTCCGACCCCGGCCCCGAGGACCGCGAACTGCTCTCCTCCGTCGTGCAGGTGGCGCGCGCCATCTTCGGCGCGGCGGCCAGCTCGATCTTCCTCTTCGACCGGGCGGCCGACGAGCTGGTCTTCGAGGCGGTCTCCGGGGCGGGCGAGGAGTTCCTGGTCGGCACCCGGTTCCCGGCCCACCGCGGGATCGCCGGCTGGGTGGTGGACACCGGCGAGCCGATGACGGTGAACGGGCTGGCCGGCAACCGGATCTTCGCCCAGGACCTGGCCGAGCGGACCGGCTACGTGCCCGACGCGATCATGGCCGCGCCGGTGCTGCACCGCGCGGAGGTGCTCGGCGTGATCCAGGTGCTCGACCCGCACCCGCAGTCCCGCTCCACCCTGGCCGACCTGGACCTGCTGACCGCCTTCGCCGGCCAGGCCGGGCTGGCGCTGGCCGGGCTGCTGCGCGGGCGCGCCGCGCGCGGCGCACTGGCCCGCGGGGGCGGGGAGTTCGAGCGGTTGGCCGGGATCGTGAAGCTGCTCGCCGAGTTGCCGGCGGACCGCCGGGCCAGCGGGCTGCGGCTGGTGGACTCGCTGCACGAGGTGCTGGCGGGGATGGTGCGCTGACCGTCGACCTCTGAGGACCCATCAGCAGACCGGCGGCGTGGCGGCACGGTGCAGGGCGGCGGCGTAGCGGTGGGCGAGCGGCGGGATCCGGTAACGGACCGCGTGGGCCACCACCTCCTCGTCCTGCTCCGCCACGCTGACCAGGTGCGCCTCCAGCAACTCCTCGGCGATCCGCTCCACCGGGCCGGTCAGGCCGTCCACCCCGTCGACCACCGCCTGCAGCCCCGCCAGGTCGAAGCCGGCCGCGGGCAGCGCGCCCAGCGCCCCGAAGGCCGCCCGCTGCACCGGGGTCAGCCCGCGGTGGAAGCGGCGGTAACCGTCGTGCAGGCCCGCGTCGCCGACCCGCAGCCCGTCCACCGCGGCGGGCAGCTGCGCCAACTGGTCGGCGTACTCGCGCAGCGACAGGTGGCCGAGCACGGTCAGCTTCGCGGCCAGTGCCCGCACCACCGCGGGCGACAACCCGTAGAGCTGCCGGATGCGGGCCAGCGCCGGCTCGTGGCCGGCCACCCGCGGCCCGCCCAGCACCCGGGCCAGCAGGTCCCCGGCCTCCGCGACGGTGAACTCGCCCAGCGCCACCCGGTGCACGCACTCCAGACCGCTGAACCGGCGGGCGGTGGTCACCACGGTGCGGCTGCGCCCGCGGCCGGGCAGCAGCCGGCGGACGTCCGCCTCGCCGGTCGCGCCGTCCAGCACCAGCAGGAACTGCCGCTCGGCGAGCCAGGAGCGCCAGAGCGCGAGCGCCGCGGCCTCCTCGGCCGGCGGGGCGAGGTCCAGCCCGGTGCTGCGCAGCAGTTCGGCGAGCACCTCGCGCCAGGGCCGGGGCGTCCCGTCCGGGTGGCCGAGCGAGCAGACCACCTGGCCGTCCGCGAAGTGGTCGGCGACCAGGTGGCCGGCGTGTACCGCCAGCGCCGACTTGCCGGAACCGGTCGGTCCGCAGACCAGCACCACGCCGGGACCGTTGCCCTCGTCGGTCAGCGCCGCCCGCAACTCGGCCACCACCTTGTCCCGGCCGACGAAGTCGGACAGGTCGCGCGGGAGTTGGGCCGGCCTGATCCGCACCGCGGCCGGCGTGGCCGCGGGCACCGGGGCCGGCGGGGGTGCGGTCGGCTCGCCGAGCAGGATCTCCCGGTAGAGGCGGCGCAGGAACGGGCTGGGGTCCAGACCGAGCTCGCGGGCGATGAACTGGCGGTGCGCCTCGAAGCAGGCCAGTGCCTTGCGCCGGCCGCCGACCTGGTCCAGCGCCGTCATCTGCAACGCCACCAGGCGTTCCCGGAACGGCTGGCGGCCCGCCAACTCGCCCAGCCGGTCGAGCAGGCCGTGCGCCCGCCCGGCCTCCACCTCCAGCTCCGCCCAGTCCTCGTAGACCGCCAGGTAGCGCTCGGTCAGCCGCTGCGACTCCTCGGCCGCGAACGGGCTGTCGAGCAGGTCCACCAGCGGCCGGTCCCGCCAGAGCCGCACCGCCCGGCCGAGCAGCTCCGCGGCGCCCGCCCGGTCGCCCTGGTGCTGCGCGTGCCGTCCGGCGACGGCCAGCTCCTCGAAGTGCAGCAGGTCCGACTCCTCGGGGTCGGCCACCAGCGTGTAGCCGTAGGGCAGGTGGTCGATGTGGTCGGGCACGATCTTGCGCAGCGCGGAGACGTACACCTGGAGGTTCTTGCGCGCGGTGCGCGGCTGCCCCTCGGGCCAGAGCACCTCGATCAACTCGTCCACCGACAGCACCGTGTTGGCCCGGCAGAGCAGCGCGGCCAGCAGCAACCGTTGCTTGTAGGGACCGAGTTCCAGCCGGTGCGCACCGCGCTCGACCCGCAACGGGCCGAGCAGGGTGCAGCGCAGCCGGCCGGGCGGAACCTCGTCCCCGCGCATGCAGGCCCCCTCGTGGTCGAGTTCATGCCGTTCCGTCAGCTTCGACGAAGCGGGCGGGACCTGGCAAGGGTGCGCGCAGCAGGCGTGACGGCCCGGCGGGGAGCCGGTGCTTCGTGGCCAAGCTGTCAGGCAGCCGGGCGCATACCGCGGTCCAACCGGCCGTGCCTAGCGTCACCGGTGGTGTCGGACGCGGGTCCGACCCGGACGGGAGGAGGCCCCATGAGCAACCCCGACGTGCAGGCGCACAGCGCCGGCGGGGAGGACGAGGACGCGGCGCCGTGCGGTGTCCAGTTCGGTGTGGCGGCGGTTCCGGAGGACGTGCAGGCGCACAGCGCCGACGGCGACGACGCGGACGCGGCGCCCTGTGGCGTGCAGTTCGGTGTGGCGGCGGTGCCGGATGACGTGGAGGCGCACACGGCCGACGCGATGGACGAGGACGCGGGGATGCCCTGCGGCGTGCAGATGGGCGCCTGAGCCGTCCGACTCCGCAACGGTCCCGCACCCGAATCCCGACCGTACCCGTCCGGGCCGGCAGCCCTCGCCGGCCCGGACGTCCTCGTACCCGGAGGTCACATGGACAGTCTGCGCCGGCTCGTGGGGGACCTCGGCGAGCTCGAACGCGCCTGGGAGCTGGCGCCGTTCGTCAGCTCGGGGCTGGACGACCTGGGCGACGTCTTCTCGCTCGCCGCCGCCGAGCGGATGATCCACACCGGCCTGCCGCTGAGTGCGGTGCGGCTCTTCCGGGACGGGGAGCGGCTGCCGGACGAGCAGTACCGGCGCTACCGCGGCAGCAACCCGCGCAGCCGGGAGCAGCTGGCCGACGGCGGCCGGATCACCGACCTGGTCGGCCGCGGCGCCACCCTGGTGCTGGAGGAGTTGCAGACGCACCACCCGGAGGTGTCCGCCTTCGCCGCCGCACTCGCCCGCGAGACGGGCTACGAGGTGGACTGCACCGCGTTCCTCACCCCGCCGCGCGGCCGCGGCGTGGCACCGCACTTCGACCTGATCGGGGTCGTGCTGCGCCAGCTGCACGGCTCGAAGCGCTGGCGGATCGGCCGGCCGGTGCGGCGCTGGCCCAGCCGGGTGCAGGCAGTGGACCCGCAGGCCGTCGAGCCGGTGCTCGACGTGGTGCTCAAGGAGGGGCAGAGCCTCTACTTCCCGCGCGGCTTCGTGCACGTCGGCGAGACCACCGACGAGCCCTCGCTGCACCTCACCATCGGCTTCAAGGGCGTCACCTGGGAGAACGTGCTGCGCACCGCACTCGCCGAGGCCGCCGAGCAGGTCGAGGAGCTGCGCGAGGTGCTGCCGCCCGCCTTCGCCCGCCTGGACCGCGAGGAACTGCTCCGCCAGCGGATCGCCCTGCTGACCGCGCACCTCGCCGGCCTCGACTGG
Organism: Kitasatospora sp. LaBMicrA B282; assembly: GCF_050325825.1. Classification (NCBI taxonomy): domain Bacteria; kingdom Bacillati; phylum Actinomycetota; class Actinomycetes; order Kitasatosporales; family Streptomycetaceae; genus Kitasatospora; species Kitasatospora sp. LaBMicrA B282. Next base: position 268 of record NZ_JBNQTI010000287.1, on the reverse strand, counting down.
GCCGCCCTGCCGCCCGCCGCGCTGCAGCCGCGCCAGCCCTCGGCCGCCCGAGCCGCCGGCAGCCTCGAGGCCGCGCTGCGCCGCCGGGCCGCCGACTGACGGTCGGCCGGACGGGAGTCGGCACCGGACTTTTTTTTTTTTTTTTTTCCCCCCCCCCCCCCCCCCCCCCCCCCCCCCCCCCCCCCCCCCCCCCCCCCCCCCCCCCCCCCCCCCCCCCCCCCCCCCCCCCCCCCCCCCCCCCCCCCCCCCCCCCCCCCCCCCCCCCCCC